>NZ_JAPHNC010000007.1 GCF_026241255.1 Helicobacter sp. MIT 21-1697
TCTTGAGAAAAAAGGTGGTAAATACTTCTTTATTTCAAATAATTTTAGAATAAATTGTATATTTTAATAATAAAGAATTTGTGTTAGAATCTAAACAAGTCATAAGATAAAGGAATGTTATGGATTCGCATTTTGGCACTCAAAATACATCTAAAATCAAAGCTCCTCGTTTAAATGCGGGATTGTTAAAAAAGATTTTTATTGCTGCAAGTATTCGTCGCTGGAATGACCAAGCTACACCCGTAGAATTTGTGGAGCTTGATAAGCAAGCACATAAAATCGTCATTGCTTATATTTTGGCAAAATATGAGGAAAATTGCGGTAAAAGCGTGGATTGGGAATCTTTGATATTGCAGTTTTGTTTTGAGTTTTTTGAGCGCATTGTTTTGACAGATATTAAACCACCTGTGTTTCATAAACTAAGAGAGACACATAATAAAGAACTCGTTACATTTGTGTGTGAATGTTTAGAATCTGATTTACAAGAATATGAGTTTTTTTCTTCTATGAGGGAATATTTGCTTGGCTCAAAAGACAGCTTGGAGCGGCAGATTCTAAAAGCGTCTCATTATTATGCGTCTAAATGGGAGTTTGATATTATTTATCATTTTAATCCTTTGATGTATGATGTTCAAAATATCCGAAATATCATTAATAAGCAAGTTGAGGAGCATTATCACTTAGCAGGTATGCAGCAGATTATGCTGTATGAAAATGTGCGTGAGCTTGTTGCGATGTTTGGACAGCTTAGATTCCAAAAACGTTGGAGTCAAACGCCGAGAATCCCAGCTACTTCAGTGTTAGGACATACGCTCATTGTGGCTTTAAGCGCATATTTGGTGAGTTTTGATATAGGTTGTTGTAAGAAAATGCGAATTAATCATTTTTTATGTGGGCTTTTTCACGATTTGCCTGAAATTTTAACAAGAGATATTATTTCGCCTATCAAGCGCAGTGTCAAAGGGCTTGATAGATTGATTAAGGAGATTGAAGAAGAGGCTGTAAAAAAGAAGATTCTAGCGATTGTGCCACCTAATATTGCAGAAGATATTATTTATTTCACACACAATGAATTTGCTAATCGCTATATGATTGAGCATTTCCCTCATAATGCTGCAAGTGGCGAAGAGCTAATGGATAAGTTCAATCAAAATGAATACAATGGTGTATATGGCGAGTTTTTAAAAATCTTTGACAATTTAAGTGCTTATTTGGAAGCAAAAATTTCTATAAGCCACGGCATCTCAAGTGATGATTTGATAAATGGAGCGCAAGGTATTTATGAAAAATGCGCCCAAAAAGTAATAAGAGGTGTAGATGTAGGCAAACTATTTAGGGATTTTGCTTAAGGCAAATGAGTAGGGATTGATAGCTTGTAAGAATTTAAGTTTAAATAGTACTTATTTAATGGTGCGAGAAAAATCAAGGAGACACAATGTTATTTTACTCTATACAAATGTGGAGAGAAAATAAATAACTTGAATGCAAATCTTGCGAATTGCGGTTTTAGGAGCTTTAATTTTTCGCAACACTATATTCAAAGTATAGAAAGTAATGAACATTTTTTTATCTTAATCAATGATAGGTTTATAAAAGGAGAACTTACAAGAGGAGCAGTACAATGACCTTAAAACTTAGATTTAAGTTTAAGTCAAGCTCTATTATAATAGCATTTTGTTTTATATATTGATTTAAGGTCGTAAATATAATGAATTTTTGGCTTTCCTCTATTATTTCGCCCCCCCCCCCATATAATATTAATATATCTTATTTGCTTTGCGCAAATATTGTGTTGGAATAAGATTGTAGGATTGAGATATAAACAAGGGGAGAAACAATGATTCTCGCTCTTGTGATACCTTGCTATAATGAAAAGGACATACTCCCTCAAAGTTATGAGGCTCTTTGTTTGAAACTCAAAGCCTTGATTAGCTCTCAACAGATTTCGCCAAAAAGTTTTTTATGTTTTATAGATGATGGAAGCAAGGATAGCACTTGGGAGATTCTTAATAGTTTTACACAATCTCCTACTTACCCATTAACAACTGCTATTAAACTCTCAAGGAATTGCGGACATCAAAATGCACTTTTGGCAGGTTTAGAATATGTATCAGATAAATGTGATTGTGCTATGAGCATAGATTGTGATTTGCAAGATGATATTTCAGTGATTGATGAGTTTATACTCAAAGCAAAAACAGGTGCAGAAGTTATTTATGGTGTGCGTAAATCTCGTCATAAAGATAGCTTTTTTAAAAAATATAGTGCGCTTGGTTTTTATAAACTTATGGAGTTTATGGGTGTAAAGATAGTTTATAATCACGCTGATTATCGGCTGCTCTCTGCAAGGGCTATCAAATCACTTCTTAACTTTAGTGAAGTGAATCTATTTTTGCGTGGCATTGTGCCATTGCTTGGATTTAAAAGTGATGTGGTGGAATATGATAGGCTGGAGCGATTGGCGGGGGAGAGCAAATATCCTTTAAAGAAAATGCTCTCCTTTGCGTGGAATGGTATTACAAGCTTTAGTGTTGTTCCACTGCGGATTGTGAGTATGCTGGGCATATTGTTTTTTATCTTTTCATTTTTGCTTATTGGCTATGTATTATTTGTCAAAATTTTTACAGATGATGTTGTGCAAGGTTGGGCTTCGGTTATTATACCCCTTTGCTTTTTTAGTGGAATCCAACTTTTAAGTCTTGGTGTTGTTGGGGAATATATAGGTAAAATCTATGCTGAAACAAAGGCTCGTCCGCGATATTTTATAGAAGACATTGCAAATCCACGCAAAAATTTATAGCCAAACAAAATTCTAAGAATCTTTACATTATACTCACGCTTTCACATTTTGCAAAGACATTTTCATAAGGAGTAGTGATGAGTGTGTTGAAAATCAGTATCGGGGGGGGGCAACTTATTAGCTAAAGCCCCTTTATGGTGGCATATAGGCTTTTTTCTTTTTGTATGTTTGTATGCGTTTTTGATAATGTATCACTCGGCTTTTAGTGTCATAGATGACCACACACTTACACAAACACTTCTTATAGGGCAAAATATAGATTTTTTTATTCAGCCAAATATTGGCAGATTCTATCCGCTTGATGGGCAGGATTTGAATCTACTATCAGCAGCTTTTGGTGTAAAGGCAGCAGTATTTTATACTTTTAATGCCTTATGTGTGTTTGTGGTGATTTTTGCTTTGCGTTATGTAATGAGAGTTTTTATCGCACACATTTTAGAATCTACCTCACATTCACACAAAGTATATGCTATGCAGAAAATCCCCTATGTAGTGGATATACTTCTTGTACTTTTGCTTCTTTCTCCTAGTTTTATTGGTTCGTGGCTTAGGCTTTTTGTGCCAGAGCGTATGGAGTTTGTATTTTTAAGTCTTTTTCTTATGAGCTATGCTTTTGTATTAGAATCCAAAAATACACGCACTTCTAGCCTTATGCTTTTTGTTGGTTTAGTCTGTGCTAATGTGTCTTTGTATTATAAAGAAACGACTTTTGCAATGATAATAGCCTTTGCATTCGTGCATCTTTTTTGTGTGTATTTTTCGCATACAAAGTGTAAGATTCATATAAAACTTTTTGATATTGGACTTATTCTTAGCGCGATTGTATGGTTTGTTGTATATGTTTTTGTTGTTTTATTACAAAAAGATGATTCAGGATTCTATGGAGATACGCCTTATGGTGCGCTTCTTGTCTTTACTAAATCTCTTTTTACATATCTATGCAATGAACCTTTTTTGTGTGGGATAATCTTTAGTGCATTAATATATAGAATCTATGTAGTGCTTATAAAAAAGCAACCCTTTATTCCTTTGCTTGATGCGAGTATTTGGGGTAGTGCGATTTTGCTTTGTGAGTATGCAGTACTCAAACTTGCCTCTCATCATTATCTTTTACCCGCGTATGTATTTGCTCTTATCGTCATTGGCGCAAGTTTTCTTTTATGGTGGCAGCATAAATGGTATAAAGTGATTTTTACATTCTGCGCTTTTATGTTTGTGGGAAATACACTTTTTGTGTCTGCGTATGTATGGGCGCATTATAAATTTGTCCCACCAAATTTTCAAGCCACACTTAGCTTTGTGAGTGATTATACGCATATTCACCCGCACACTAGAATCTTCCTTGAGGGTGTGGATAGGGTAAGCAATGTAGAGGTTTATCATAGCTTTGGTAGGTGGCTTACATATTATGGGGCGCAAGATTTTGATTTGTATTCAAGCGATGCTGTCGATTCGCGCTTTGTGGATAGTTTCAATAGTAATGCGCATTGGAGTGTGTTTAAAAATAATGAGGCTATTGCTAAGCAAAGCGGAGATTTGGTGATTATAACCCCTTATAGTGCATATAATTTTGATTTAGAATCTTTAAGTGAAAAATATGAGTTGCTTTTTAGTGCAGAGCAGGGCTATAATGTGCCATTACTCGGTCTCAAAACCTTTTTGAAAGCTACATTGCAATTTTTAGGACTAGCACAAGGTGATATGATACTTTCACAAAATGTATATGGTTTGCCTCTGCATTTTTATGTATTGCGAGTGCGTTGATAATGTGTTATAATGCGCCTTATTTTGTCTAAAGGAAAAAGAGTGGCAAAGCTTTCTCTTATCGTGCCTTGCTATAATGAGGCAGATAACTTACTTTCATTTTGTAAGAATATTTTTGCAGTCTTTGAAGATATTTTAAAAACCTATCCTCAAAGTGTGTTTGAGCTCATTTTTGTAAATGACGGAAGTAGTGATAACACATTGCAAATACTTCACTCTTTACAAAATGCGCAAGAGGGCAGTTGCGATTCTGTCTTTTATTCTTTTGTTTCTATCCCCCCCCCCCGCTGAATGCAAAATAAAAATTATTGATTTTTCACGCAATTTTGGTAAAGAAAGTGCCATATATGCTGGATTACAAGCAAGTAAGGGTGATTGTGTAGCACTCATTGATGCAGATTTGCAAGACCCACCGACAATGTTGCTTAAAATGTATAAAAAATGGCAGGATAAAGAAGCAGATATTATATACGCAAGGCGAATCTCTCGTGCGGGAGAGAGCTTTATACGCGCAAAGCTAAGTGAGGGATTCTATGTATTGAGTAATCTCATCTCACAAGTGCATTTAGAATCTGGTGTGAGGGATTTTCGCCTTATGGATAGGCAAGTTGTTAATGCCCTTTTAAGTATGAGTGAATACCATCGTTTTTCAAAGGCAATGTTTGAATGGGTGGGCTTTAAAAAAATTGGTTTAGAATATGAGTATATCCCACGCACACAAGGCAGCAGTGGCTGGAGCTTTTGGAAGCTTTTTAAATATGCTATTGAGGGTTTTATTAGCTTTAGCACTATGCCTTTACGTGTCGCTTTTATTTTGGGATTTGTGATGAGTGTGCTAAGTTTGGGCTATGGGCTGTATGCAGTGGTAAGCACACTTATTTTTCACAATGCTGTGGCTGGTTGGACTTCACTTGTAGCTTGGATAGCCTTTTTGGGTGGGGTTCAGCTTGTTATACTTGGTGTTATTGGCGAGTATATTGCAAGAATCTATGAGCAAGTCAAAAACCGCCCTATTTATATACAAAGAGTGCAAGATAAGGAAAAAGATGCTTAAAAATCGCGCTATTGTTTTGGGTTCATTATTTATCTTACTTGTTGCGTGTGGATTGAGAATATATTATATGCAATTTAAAAGTGAAGCACATATGGACGAGATTCTCTCCATTGTTTTATCTGAATATAATGAATATGGTTGGACTAAGCCATTTGACACAAATAGAATCTGGAATGCAAAGCAAATGCAAGAAGCTACTTTGTGGAATGACTCTACGCTTCGTGGTGCATTAAGCGATGTGGGTAATTTGTGGCGCAACAATAGAGATGACCCACATACAAATTTATATTATTCGCTTTTTCGTTTATGGCATATTGGTTTTGTGCATACAGATTCGCAATCAACCTTTTATAGAGGTATGAGTTTAAATTTTGTATTTTTATTCTGTGCTTTTTATTTTGCATTTTTAATTGCAAGGCGAATATTTGGACAGAACTACTTTGTTTTATTCTTTTTAAGCCTAGCATTTTTGAATCCTGCAAGCATAAGTAATACTCTTTTTATGAGACCTTATGCGCTTCAAGAAGCTACTTTTTTAGGATTTTGCTATTGTCTGTTAAAAATTTTTGACTTCTTTGTAAAACGCTCTTTTCATAAACCTTTTTTTCTTGTTTCTTCCCATAGCATTAAAAAATACCTTGCTTTGTGGAGCGGATTTGTATTTATGCTTTTTGTAGGTTGTATAGTATTTTCTTTTTTTACCAAAGAAAGTAGAGAGGCGCAGCTTATTGCGCATTCTATTACATTACAAGAGGATAAAACTTATCTACTTGAGGGTAAAATGGTATTTGCCAATCATTTGTTTCGCTCCCACGAGCCCTATGTGATATTACAATCTGATGTAGATTCTTTGCATCTTACTTTCACACCCTTATCCATTGCCCAAGAGGAAAATGCGCGTTATATACGCTTTGTTACGCACGAAGTAATCCAAGTTGGTGAGAATATAGGGTCTCTTCTCTACACTTTGTCGGTATCTTATAAACTTTATTTTGCGCTTGCTATAATATATATTCTAGGCTGTATATGTATTTACTTTTTTGATTTTCTCTCTTACGAAGTACTTTTGCTCTCTGTTCCTACCGCTTTACTTCTTTTAAGTGGATATTTTGCTTCTATATTTGTAGTGATGATTTTTGCTGTGGCTACCCTATGGGCATATAAGATACACAAATCAAAGAGGCACACACTCTTTTTTATTGGCTCTTTAGTGTGGGCATTAATCTTGACTACCCTCTTGTATCCACGATATTTACTTGCTTTCAGAGGATATAGGAGTCAAGAAGTAGGTGATAAATTGAGTGTGGATTATTTGCTCTCACATTGTGTAGAGAATTTTAAAATCTTTTGTCATATACTTATCTCTAATCTTTCGTGGAGTATTATCATTGCAATTTTTATAGGCATTGTTATTACGATTTTTTATGCTTTGAAATATCGCACTCATCTTAAGCATTACCTTATTCAAGTGCCATTTGCATTGATATTTGGTATATGCGCTTCTTTATGGGCTTTTGGAGTGATTTATATTGCACCTTATAAGGATTTGCGCTATATTATGTCTGTTTTCCCCTTGCTTTGTCTTTTACCCACTTATACTGGTGTCATCATTTATAGAATCTTCACCCAATACACACATAAATATGCACCTCAATATGTCATCGGGGGGGGGCTAATTGTGATATACGCATTCGTATGTATATGGAGTGTGATACCTATGGACAATAAGAAAATCACTACATTGCAATATTCCAATCATATCGCCGAAAAATATCATCAGATTCCTCATATTCACACTTTTGCGTTTATGCAAAATGGAGTATTTTTCTCTTCATTGATTGTGCCCTACCTCCCTGATACTTACAATATGCAATTTGTCAATAGTTGTGATGACTTGACAAATTTTGTCGTTACTTATGGGGAGATTGAATGGATTACAGATGAGCAAAGCCATTGTCCTTTGCACTCTTATGAAGTTTCACCATTTTATCATATAGGGACAATACGCAGTATGATAGTGCGACTTAAAGGTAAGCCTTTGGTGGATAATCAGCATCGGATTTTAGAATCTAAAAATAAAAAGGAGTGAAAATGACAAATATTCATCGGGGGGGGGTCGCTACTAAAAGCACATATTGGTTCTTTGGTATTTTAGGAGGATTTTTATTTATTTTAAATTGTTTGTTTCCTACGCAAAGCGATGATTTAGGCGCGGTGGCAGGGGGCATAAATGGAATGTGGAGTAGCTACACAAACTGGAATGGCAGATTCTTTGAATTGCTAAGAACAGCTTTTGTTGGAGCTCTCGCACCGAGCATATATTTTGTTATTATCAATACCCTTGTGGGTGTTGGTTTTATTCTTAGCTTTTTTGTATTTATATTTGGACGATTACCTAAGTCGTTTGATGATGTAGTTATCTTAAGTCTATTAATGTTTATACTAATGTTTCAAAGTGCTTTTGGTTCAATTTTCTTATGGGCTGCTGGAAGTTTGAATTATCTTTGGGCTTATCTTGCACTTGTTTGTAGTTTTATCCCTTATCGTTTATTTTGGCGGAGATATTTTAGTCAAGATTCTAAAGATGTGCGCAAATCAAATATGTTAAAAGAGCTATGCAAAGCCTTTATCTTTATGATTTTATGCTTTATTGCTGGTATGAGCAGTGAGATGATAGGTATTGTGGCAATTATTGTGCATATAGGATTTTTTATATATGCTCTCTATAAAAGAGTGCATTTGCCTCTATGGTATTATGCTGGGATTGTGGCTTTTACCATTGGGTGGTTTGCACTTTATCTAAGTCCCGGACACGCTAAAAGAGTAGCAGTGTATTGGGAACTTTTTGGACAAGATTCTTTTTATACTTTATCTCAATTATGGGCTATGAGTTTTAGTGAGAAAATACAACATTTAAACCTTACTTATGCAAAGTTTGTTGGTTATTTACCTGTGATAATCATAGTGCCAGCACTCTTTGTATGCTATAAAGAAAAAGCTAACAAATTCATATCTTTGCTTATTATTTTTGTTGTGATTATATTTTTTGTAATGGCAAAGAATCATAAGCATTTTTTACCATTTGCAAGCAGTTTTATTGCCATCATTGCTTTTGTTAATGCTGGTTGTTTTTTAATGGGCTTTGCTTATTTTTATTACAAGAAGAATGACGAAGCAATGTGTAGGCTTTTTGTCAAATTACTCATTGCATTCTTGCTCTTTTGTCTGCTTGTGGGCACTACGATTCAGGTTAGTATTCCTTCACGAGCAAAGCTTGGCTATGTGCTTATTGAATTTGTAATGATTATTTTTGTCTATCGGCAGTTTATGCAATCCCTAAGTAGTGAGCGTATAGCAAAAATTATTAAAATATCAATTATTGCTTTGTGTTGTGCTTATGGGGGTTTTGTGCTAAGCGCATATATTGATGGGCGTGTAAAGTGGAACAATATGGCAGATTCTATTGAGGCACAAAAAGTTCAAGGCATAGAAGATGTGAGAGTGAGTGCCTCTACATTTCGTTCATTTTATAAAAATTATGGCGATTGGGGCAATCCCGGAGATAATCCTAACGAGTGGCCTAATACAACTTATGCTCATTATTTTGGAGTTAAACGCTTTGTGGTAGAATAGTCCTTTAAGATTTGTAGCTATTGGAGAGCCAAATGTCAAAGCCCTCGTGGCAAAAAGCAAGCATAATGTATCTTGGTATAGGCATAATAAACACCTGTGTGGGATATGGGGTAATTTTTGCACTTATATTCTATGGTATTATGCCTGAAGTGGCAAATGTTATTGGTTATGGAGTGGGCTTTGTATTATCTTATTTTTTGAATAAGACTTTTACCTTTGCTTCACCTTCTTCGCATAAACGCGACCTACCACGATTCGCATTTGCTATGGGTGTGGCATATTTAGGGCAATTTTTAGTAATGAGTTTTGCCTATCGTTTCTTAGCGCTTAATCCTTATTTTGCACAAATCATTGGTGGGGCAGTATATGTGTGCATAGGCTTTGTAATAAGCAAATGTTGGGTATTTAAGCAATAGATTTATAAAAATCCATAGAGGAGAGGCAATGATTATTATCCCTGCGCGTTTAGAATCTACGCGATTTCCACAAAAAGTATTATGTGATATAGGTGGATTACCTATGGTTGTGCGCACAGCACTGAATGCACAGCAAGTAGATTCTGTTGTGGTGGCGTGTGATGATGAAAAAATAGAATCTGTATGCAAGGCACATAAAATTCCTTGCGTGATGACGGCTAAAAGCCATAGTAGTGGCACAGATAGATGTGCAGAGGCAAGTAAAAAACTAGGCTTAAGTGATGATGAGATTGTTTTGAATATACAAGCTGATGAGCCATTTTTGGAAACCTCTGTGATACGCGCTTTGCAGGATTTGATGAAAAAAAATATGCCATTTATGGGAAGTTTAGCTAAAGTCATTGATGAGGCGCATATAATAGATTCTAATCTTGTAAAAGTCGTGCTTAATGCGCACAATGAAGCGATTTATTTTTCGCGCTCACCCATTCCATTTTGCAGAGATGGGCAGAGCGAGGAATTAAAAACTTATCCATATTTGGGGCATTTGGGGCTTTATGGATTTAGTGCAAAAAGTTTGCAAGCATTTTGCTCATTGCCAAAAAGCCCACTAGAGGAGATAGAAAAGCTTGAGCAGCTTCGCGCACTCTATCACAATAAAACTATTGCAATGGTAGTAGTGCAAACCAAAAGTGTAGGTATTGACACACCACAGGACTATCAGAGGGCAATAGAGCATTTCAACATTAATAAATAGGGTAAAAATGAGTGCAGTGAGTGTAAATGATAAAGTAGATATGAGAAAAGATTCTATCTACAAACTCTTTTTTTATTTTTTTATTCCTAATTTATGCGCAATGCTTGCACTCTCAACTTATTCAACGATTGATGGCATTTTTGTAGGAAAAAAGCTTGGCGAAAATGCACTTGCTGCTATTGGATTATGTTGGCCTGTGTTTCCCGCTCTTATTGCTTTTGAGTTGCTTTTTGGCTTAGGAGCTGCCTCTATTGCTTCATATTTTTTGGGTAAAGGGCAAGATAATCGTGCAAGATTAATGTTTAGCTCGGTATTTTATTTTGCAACGCTTACCTCTCTCATCATTGGCACAATCCTTTTTTTCTGTGTAGAAAAAGTTGCCCTCGCACTTGGGGCAAATGAATTGGTGCTACCTTATGTGGTGGAATATCTGCAAGTGATTTTCTTAAGTGCAGTGATTATGGTGCTCCACCCTTTGCTTGATATTTTTGTGATTAATGATAAACGCCCGATTTTGGCAATGATGGCGATGATTATTGGCTCTGCATCAAATATTGTGCTTAATTATATTTTTTTATTTGAGCTAGAACTTGGTATGTTTGGCTCTGCACTTGCTACGGCTATGGGGCACGGATTGGGTATGATGATACTTTTAAGCCATTTTGTGTGTAAAAGAGGACGTATTTATTTTGTATGGCGATTCTCCATAAATGCTGTGTTTGCTTCTGCGAAAAATGGTGTGCCCCAAAGCATTTCTGAACTAAGCGTAGCATTTGTAATGATTATGTTTAATCACACACTCAAGGCTTTGGCTGAAAGTGAAGAGATGAAAGTCAGCTATCTTGCTATTTATAGCATTGTGATGTATGTGGGTGTAGTGTGCTTTACGATTTTGCTCTCTTGTGCTCAAGGTGTGCAGCCCATAGCAAGTTATAATTATGGAGCGGGAGAGCAAAAGCGCGTGAGGAGAATCTATGCTTTTGGGATAGGCTTTGCTACTTTGATTGGCATTGTAGTATATGCAGTATTTATATCCATAGATTCTATGCTTGTCAAATTATTTTTAAAAAGTGGGCAAGAGATGATTTTACAACCGACACTTGAAGCAATGAGAGTGTATTTTATCGGTTATATATTTTTGGGATTTAATATTGTGAGTGCGATATTTTTCCAATCAATCCAACGTCCCAAAAGCTCTTTTATCATTACACTCTCTTATAATCTTATTTTTGTAAGTATTTTGCTTCTTGCGCTCTCATATTATTATGGCATTTTTGGCGTATGGCTTTCTTATCCGCTTTCTCTTGTGTGTTCAAGTGTGGTTGTCATAGGTGTAATTGCATATGAGTATCGCTATGGTGTACTCGGTAAAGAAAATAAACCATTAAGCTAAAGCTTTATAGCAATGTGATTTTGCCTTTATGGGTGGTTACGATACCTTTGTTTTTGAGTATTTTGAGGGTGCGAGAGAGCGATTCTGGAGAAACATTGAGACTTTGGGCGATTTGTTTTTGACTTTGTGTGCGGAGTGAATCTTTATGTGCCTTGAGATAGTTTAAAAGTCGCGTTTGGAGATTCTGATTATGCGCATTGATATGAGATTCTAAGATGTGTATCTTGTGGCATAAAGAAGTAATAAAAAGTGAGCACATTTGCGTATCTTGCAAAATATGTGTGTAAAAAGTATCAAAATGAATGCTTATTATTTCGCAAGGTTGCATACATTGTGCATTTGATGGATAGTTTAATCTCATAAAAAAGGGCATTTCAGCAATGAGAGAGGGTGCAGTGATGATATGCAGGGTGCATTCACTATCATCAATATCTGTTTTACTCTTATAAAGTCGCACTTTGCCTTGAGTAAGCAAAAGCAAAGAGGATACACACTCTCCTTCAAAAAAGAGTATCTCATTTGTATTATGATGCGATTTTCTGCCAATGCGCGAGAGTGTATCAAAGAGTGCTTGCATTTTTATCCTTTTAATAAATGTTGTATTCTATGTTAAAATCTTAACATACATCAATGTTTTTTATTCTTTTTTACTTTAATATTCATCACATTAATATAAAAATGATAACAATAAGCAGGAGGTAAAATGGAGATACTTTATCCATATTTTCTCACACTACATTTGCTGTGTGCGATAATATTTTTAGGCTATATTTTTACCGATGTGGTGCTACTCACTCCCTTAAGGAAGATTCTAGGTGATGAGATTGCTGATAAGGTATTTGGTGCAATAAGTAAAAGAGGTGTGAAGATAATGCCTTTATGCGTGGCTCTTTTAGTGATTACAGGTGGAGCGATGATAAGTCGTTATATCGGTAGTGTGCAGGGATATGTTCAAACACCATTGCAGATTCTTTTAGTCATAAAAATGTGCCTTGCATTGTGTATCGTAGTAATGGTAACTATCTCGCTAAGTTGTAAGTTTTTGAAACTTAAGAATCCTTTGGCAAAAGTGATTCACCCCATTGCCTTATTTCTTGGCTTATTGATTGTGCTATTAGCCAAGGCGGCATTTTATATATAAAAGGAGGGAATGATGAGTATTGAAGCAGTCAATATAGCGTTGTTGGTAGGTTTGGTGGTTTTTATTTTTGTAAAACTTGCATTTTTATTGAGGTAATTAAAATATCAGGAGGAGCAAATGGCTTTTGAGGAAATTAATGTGGATTCTATCCATCAGCTTATGGATATTTTTTATGCTAAGGTGCGTGCAGATAAGAATGGGCTTGGTGAAATTTTTAATACCAAAGTTGGCACGAGTGATGAGGTGTGGGAAGTGCATAAGGCAAAGATTGCAAATTTTTGGCAAGGAATGCTTTTAAATAGTGGCGATTATAATGGGCAACCGCTCAAAGCTCATCTTGATTTGCCACCTTTTCCACGCGAGCTTTTTAATGTGTGGCTTACTCTCTTTGAGGAGAGCTTAAGGGCAGTATATGCAAAAGAGGAGCATATCTCCCTTATTTTGCAACGCGCTCAAATGATAGCCCAAAGATTCCAATATATGATATATGAGAGTGGGATACAGCATTAATAGAGTGCTTAGAATGTGTAAAGAATAATATTAAGCGCACATATGTATAAAATTTTGCTCATAATATTTTTAGATTTTATCACGCAAAAAAATTCAACCATTTACCCATAAGCCATTTGGTATGCCTCATAAAGAGCTACTTTTTGGACATTCTTTTGGTGGGCTTTTTGTGCTATATACACTTTTGCATAAACCGCGAAGTTTTAACCATTATGTTTGTGCTTCACCTTCACTTTGGTGGGGCGAGGGGAAATTTATAGCCTTACCTCTTAAGATAATGCATTATCCGGATTCTATTATTTTTACAAGTGGCAGCTTAGAGGCAAATTTTCAAAGACAGGCAAAATCCAAGATTGAAGAGATTGTGCAAGATTTGCAAAAGAGCGCGCCTAATCCCAAAAGTATTGTATTTGTTGAGCTAATGGGGCAAAATTACGGCAGTTCTATTCCTTATGCTTTAAATTTAGGCTTAGATACCTTAATGCAATAGTGCTATTTTTTGCGTTTTTTACTCATAAGATGTGCCACAGAGCCAGAGTAAGCAATATTTTCGGCAGGAATATTATCATTATTAAGAAATTCACTAATGCTCCCATCTATGTTTTTAAGCTGTGCATTGATTTCGTCTTCTTGGTAAGTGTAATGCATATTTGCACTCATTACACCCGCAATAGATTCTATATGCTTGTTAATAGCCACTTCTTCCTCTGTGCTAGGGGCTTCTACTACTACAATAAGCTGATGTGTAGCCTCATCTTCAAGATAGATTTCACAGCCTTGTATCTGCATAATAGTATTTTTGACACAATTAAAAGAATCTTGCGTAGTTTTCACAACGATACTTGAGATATTCATTATTGCTCCTTAGATTTTGGCAGTTTCCAAATGATAAATGTTTTATCATCATTACCTGAAATAAGTGTATTTTCATCATAAAAAATAAGGCTATTAATAAGCGATGTAGAGCCTTTGAGTGTAAAATACTCTTTTTGTGTGGCAAGATGAATAATGCCAATATCATTTTGTTCATTTTTGCTAAAAGCTGCCCATATAGCATTAGGCGAGATACCAACCGCATAGATAAGAAATGCACTCTTAATGCTTGTAGCATTTGTAAGGGTAAATTTTGCTTTAGAGTTTGATGTAAAGGTGTAGATTCCCATTTGTCTATCTACACTTGCGGTAAGAATCTTATCACGTGCAGAGGTGATTTGGTAGTTATTGTCCTTATTAATTATATCAAGCTTTGAAAGCACTTTGCCATTTGAGCTATCAATCACACTTACACTACCAGATTCATCAGTGCTAAAGATAAAAGGTGCATTCACACATAAATCAGAGAATCCAGCAAGACTCGGGTGCGTCATATACACGAATTGAGCATTCTTCATATCAAAAAGCCCAATCTCATTGCTCAAAAATCCTATGACAAGCTTATTATCTCCAAAGGCAATAATGCGTTTTGGCGCGGCGGTAGTGTTAAAAATGACTTGAGGTGATTGCGTAGCAGAAAGCTTAAGGATTTGCTTTGTGCCACGAGAAGCTTCGCTAAGAACAAAAAGTGTTTTGCCATCAAAAGTAGTAATATCAAACACGCGTGGTGCGTGAGTGTTTCCAAAATAATCTTCAATGGGTGGCAAAGTTAAGCTATATATTTTGTGTGCTTTTTGCGTATTATCAAGTTTAAACACATCAATTTGACCTATTGCATTGCCCACAAAAATATGTTCCCCAAAGGTGCTAATATGTGTGATAATGCCATTTGTATGGATAACCTGTGCATTTTTGCTTTCAATCACAAGAGCTTTTGCACACAGGGGTAAGCATAAGACGAGAGAATACAAAAGCCAGTGCAATAGTTTTTGCGCACTAAGCTTTTGTATGTGTCTTTGTAGAGAATCCACTTTGTTTAACCTTAATTTACACCCTCATTGAGAACATCAAGAAGGTTTGATGATTTTTTGCCCTCTTGAGTGCGAAAATCTGGTGAGAAAGTGTTTGCAATAGCAGGTGCTACATTTGCTTGTGGAGTGTGGCATAGCACACAATTAAAACGCGCGTGAGAGACTTCACTTAAATTTTTATTTGTGCGCAAGTCATAAGTATGTGAAGCAGGAACAGCCACAGCGCCTACATCAGCTGCAACAGCAGGATCGTGGCAAGCCAAACATTGATTGTCATCTTTTGTGATAGGGAGCATACCCTCTGTGCTATGAGGAATCATAGGTGGAGCATTTTCAAATGAACGTTCAATAGGCGTGCTTTCACCCGCAGAAGCATTAGGATATGCGTATTGAAGCAATTTAACATCTTTTTCATCTTGCAAATCCACCTTTCTCAACCCAATCTCACTATCTTTAAGCATTTCACCGCTTTGCATCTCCACATTATCTCCTTTAGATTCTGTAGAATCTGAACACGCGAAAAATGCCAATCCAAGTAACCCAATTATTAAACTTTGAGCGTATTTTTTCATCTTTTCTCCTTATGTGTAAAATTTACAATACTAAAATTCAGTGCGTTATCATCGCACACCTCAATACATCTCCCACAGCGCAAACAAGTCATTGTTTTTAATGTGCCTTCTTGTTTGCCAATAGGCTTTAGGACTTCAGGTTCGGGGCAAATTTGCACACATTTCATACATTTTGTGCAATGTGAAAGCGTATGATAAACGCGCAAAAGTGCAAATTTCCCAATGAGTGAATACATCGCCCCAAGCGGACAAATATGCCCACAAAAGCCATTTTTAAGCACAAATAAATCAAAGCAAAACACAGCCACTATGGCAAAAATGCCAAATCCCATACCAAAAACTACGCCACGATGCACCATAGAGATAGGACTAATAAGCTCAAAAGCAGCTACACCAAATATTGCGCTTAAGCTTAATCCTAATCCTAAGATTACAAATCGTGTAGAACGCGGGAGAGAGAGTTTGCGTTGGGCATAATTGAATCCTAACTTTGCGCGCAAAAAGTTTGCAAAATCTGTTATAAGATTAATGGGACAAACAAAAGCGCAATAGGCTCTCCCTAAAAATATGCCATAAATTAGCACTACAAGCACAGCTCCAAGCAAAACATCAAATGCTAATCCACCACCTGCAAGAAAGATTTGCAAGACACTCAAAGGGTCAGTAAGGTTAAAAGCACCATCAAACCAGCGTGAATGACTTAGGTTTCCTTGTACAACAGAGCTTAATGCACTTGGTTGTTTTGCTACCACAGAGCTAGAATCTCCTATGAGAGATTCTATATTGCCACCAAAGACCACCAATTCTTCTTTGCTTTGCACATTTTTAAGTGTTGCAATAGAATAATTCCCCATTACAAAAAGCGTGAGAATCACACATTGAGACAAACGTCTAAGAAGCAGATATTTTATTTTTACAAACTTCATTCTACCTCTCCAAGCGAATTGTTGAGATACTCTAAACTATTGCTATGGCTAGGTTTTTTAGACTTGATGTTTTTTTGCTCTTTGAGTTCAAAAAGTCTATTTTCATCAGTCTTATCCCAGCCCTTGATATAGTTTGTCCCCATTTTGCCTAATGCAACACTACGAGGCAAGACAATGATTGTAGGAAGTTCTGTTACACACGCTTTTTCGCACATACCACAACCTGTGCAATAATCACTATCTACCACAGGCAATAAGAATCCGTGCTTTCCTGTGCGCTCATTGCGTTTATATTCAAGTTTGATAGCTTTATCAATAAGCGGACACGCGCGATAGCACGCATCGCATTGAATACCCGCATAAGCCACACAATGTTTAGAATCTACAATAGCTACTCCCATTGTAGCATTGTTAATGTTTGCTTGAGTATAGCTATGTTCACCTTCTTCGTGTTTTTTAGGTTGATACAAACGTTTTAAATCAAGCGCATCAGTAGGGCATATCGCCGCACAAGGAATATCCTTACACATATAGCAAGGCACTTTGCGCGCTTCAAAAAAAGGTGTGCCAAGCGTGGCATTATCATTTGGTGTAGCAAGCTTGAGCGTATAAAATGGACAAGATTCTACACAAAGCCCGCATTTAATGCAGCTTGCAACAAAATCAGCATCATTTTTGCTCGCACCCGGTGGGCGCAAAATATTGCTATTTCCAGCTTTAGCGACATTCACATACGCACCCCATACAAGCGCTCCAAATAAAGCAAAACCTGCATTTTGCCCTATTTTAAGTAGCGCTTCGCGTCTTTGGGGATTTGATGGCTTTGTTTTGTCTGACACATTTTATCCTTATGCTTTATACACTTTCACAGCGCATTTTTTAAAGTCTGTTTGCTTTGAAATTGGACAAGTTGCATCAAGACAAACCTTATTGATAAATACATTTTCATCAAACCAAGGCACATAAATAAGTCCTTTTGGTGGGCGGTTTCGTCCGCGCAAATCAAGTTTTGCCTTGACTTTGCCCCTTCTGGATTCTACCCATACGACTTGATTTTGCTCTAAATTTTGTGCGTTTGCATCATCAGGGTGCATATAGCAGAGTGCTTCAGGCACAGCACGATAAAGTTCAGGCACACGCATAGTCATTGTGCCAGAATGCCAATGTTCTAACACGCGCCCGGTGCAGAGCCACATAGGATATTCTTTATCAGGCATTTCGCAGGGGTCCATATAAGGGCGAAGGAAGATTTTTGCCTTATTATCAATACTGACTTTTTCTTCACTTGGCGCGTTAAGCGAACCAGCAGGCATATCTTTGCCTTTGTTTCCATAGAATGCAAATGCCTTGCCATTGCCAAGTTTTTGTGCATAGAAGTCATATTTGCTATTAAATCTCCATTGTGTTTCTTTGCCATTGACAACAGGCCAACGCAAGCCTCTTACACGATGATAAGTATCAAAATCAGCCAAATCGTGTGCGTGTCCTAGTCCAAACTGACGATATTCCTCCCAAAGATATTTTTGGATAAAAAATCCATATCCTTTAAATGCTTCTCCACTGCCATCTTGCACATTCCGTGAATCGCCCAAGACTTCTGTATTAAACTCATTTTTAAGCAGAGCATCTTGCGCACTAAAGTTTTTTGCATTTTTGTTCGCAAAAAGCACATCAAAGAGCGTATCATCTTCTTTGTAGCCCATAGCTTTAGCAGATTCTAAAACCGGCTTAATATCAAGGGCTTCATATCCTTTATTCCATACTTCACTGAGTTTAAAACGTTTAGCAAATTCAGCCATTTGCCAAATATCAGGCATAGCTTCACCGGGTGCTACGACTTGTTGTTTCCAATGTTGAGTGCGTCTTTCAGCATTGCCATATGCACCCCATTTTTCGTAAATCATTGCTGTTGGCAAAATTAAATCTGCTACTTTAGCACTTACGCCCGGATAACATTCACTTACAACGATGAAGTTATCTTGCTCCCTTGCTGCAGCAATCCAGTGATTAGCATTAGCTGTATTTTGCCACGGATTATTTACTTGCACCCACGCCCATTTGATATTGCCATCTTCTAAATCACGCATAATCTTTAAATAAGGCGCACCGATTTTGCTATTGAGTGTACCAGAGGGAAGATTCCATATTTTTTCTGTAATCTCACGATGCTTTGGATTTGCTACTACCATATCCGCAGGAAGTCTATGTGAAAATGTCCCTACTTCACGCGCAGTGCCACACGCACTAGGTTGTCCTGTGAGTGAAAACGCACCACTGCCGGGTTTAGCCTGTTTGCCAAGAAGCATATGCACCATATAGCTTTGTTCATTTACCCAAGTGCCTCTTTGGTGTTGATTCATACCCATAGTCCAAAAGCTTACAATTTTGCGATTTTTATCAATATAATAATCTGCTAGGCTTTGAAGCTTTTGTTTGAAAGATTCTATGCTTTCATCAGGATTGCCTTTAGCAAGATTGGCTACAAAATCAAGCGTGTAAGGCTCTAGTCCTTTTTTGAAATCTTCAAAACTAATGCCCCAGTGATTTCCTGCTGCACCAGCTTTGTCCATTTTCATTTCTTCCCCTGCTTTGATGCCTAGATATTGCAATGTGATGCCCTCATCATTGCTTACTATTTTTGATACTTCTTTGGCAACTATATCTCTTTCTTCAGGCTTGAATTTGGGGTGTTGAGGATTATTTCTCATACCATAACCAATATTAACAAAACCTGTGCTAAAAACGCAGTTTTCTTTCACAAATGCTTCATCTACGGCGTTGCGATTGATAATCTCGCGTGCAAGAAAATTCCAGATTGCCAAATCAGTATGTGGCTTAAAGATAATTTCAATATCTGCCAAATCCGAAGTGCGGTTAGTATAGGTAGAGAGATTAATCACTTTTACATTGCTGCTGCTTAATTTTCTATCGGTTACACGACTCCAAAGCACAGGGTGCATTTCAGCCATATTTGCGCCCCAAGTGATAATGGTGTCTGTAAGCTCAATGTCATCATAACACCCAGCAGGCTCATCAATACCAAAAGTTTCCATAAAGCCGACAACTGCACTTGCCATACAATGTCGCGCATTAGGGTCAATATTATTACTTCGGAATCCACCCTTAACAAGTTTTACGGCTGCATAACCCTCTTGAATTGTGTATTGTCCAGAGCCAAATACAGCTATACCTGTTGGTCCAAGCTCATTATAAGCTTTTTTGAATTGTTTTTCCATCTCATCAAAGGCTCTTTTCCAGCTCACAGGTGC
Source organism: Helicobacter sp. MIT 21-1697 (assembly GCF_026241255.1). Taxonomy (NCBI): domain Bacteria; kingdom Pseudomonadati; phylum Campylobacterota; class Epsilonproteobacteria; order Campylobacterales; family Helicobacteraceae; genus Helicobacter; species Helicobacter sp. MIT 21-1697. The sequence goes on from NZ_JAPHNC010000007.1 coordinate 20,140, forward strand.
AAATTTACCTTTTTTATCAAATTCTCCATTACTATTTACACGTAAAAGAGGTTTTGTAAGTCTATCTGCTCCATACATAATCTTGGCACAAAAATATCCTTTGATACAATTTAAGCCGCGATTTACAGGTGCTTCAGGGTCGCCTTTAACGGCTACAATCTTAGCCTGTCCTGAATTATCTTTTTGTGTTGCTACCATAATGCCACAGCCTGTTCCACAGAATCTACATACTGCTTTATCCCACTTCCAAAGCTTTTGAGCATTTTGTGCTTCTGCACTCATCACACTTGGAATGCTTAACCCTACACTTGCTGCTGCCGAAGCTGCTGCCGCACTTTTGATAAAGTCTCGGCGTGAAAGCGTGGGCTTTTTACCTTGTATTTTGCTTGTCATAAAACCTCCTTAAGTTTTGCTTACATTTGGAGAATCCAAATGCTTGAACGAATCTTACCCTTGATTTTTATTTTAACTGCTTGATAAAAATCAATTATATTAAAAAAATATTTTCCTTTTTAAACTTCTATATTTATACTTTAAAATATATTACGAATAGAAAAAAGCCTATTTTATTATTGCACCCTGTATTTTAATATAAGAAAAGATGAGATGGCATTAATCTTGAGCAAGTATAATCTAAGCCTTTATAGAATCGTTATTGTTGCTCAAATGAGTTATTAAATTATATTTATGGAAAAACAAATGCAAGAAATTATCCAAGAAAGCCTTGATTTTGCCGCAGATTTGCAAGAAAAAATCAGAACACTATTACCTATATTTCTATCAAAATGACCATATAAATAAGCCAACCATAGGAGCAATAGTGTTTTATCAGCCTTTTGGAGGAGTGAAAAAGTCTGCCATAGGTTTTGAGAGAAAAGTTGGTGTCTATAATTATATAATGCAACTTTTATTTATGGTACAGCAGATAAACACAATCCCAGTAAGTTTAATGAGCAAAGTGCGTCCCGGGACAAAAGCAGCGTATGAAACTATGCTTAAGAATCTTTAAATATTTTTTGAGGCGGTGTATTTAGCCCTTGTTTATTTTAGTTTAACTATAATTATAAGTTTTATAAAATATTGTGAAATATGGGGAGAAAAATGGCAACAGAACCAATGACAAATTATGGTTATGAAAAGCTTGTCGCAGAGCTTAAGAATCTCAAAGAGGTGGAGCGTCCGCGCATTGTGATTGAAATTGATATTGCGCGTTCTCACGGCGATTTGAAAGAAAATGCAGAATATCACGCTGCGAGGGAAAAACAAGCTTTTATTGAGGCTCGTATTAATGAGCTTGGACTTATGCTTGCAAATGCACAGGTGATTGACCCTGCAAGTTTGCCACATAATAAGGTAAGTTTTGGTTCAAGTGTGAAGATTCTCAATCTTGATACAGATAAAGAATTTGTCTATACACTTGTAGGTTCTATGGAAAGCAATCCTTCCAAAGGGCTTATTTCGGTTTCTTCGCCTATTGCCAAAGCGTTGATGGGTAAATCAAAAGGCGATGAAGTAAGTATCACATTGCCTAATGGAGAGAATGAATTTGAGATACTTGAGGTATTTTATAAAGACATTGTATTTGGGGAATAGCGATGAAGCAAGCACAAATTAAGATTAAAAAACTTCATTCGCACGCTCTCATACCAAGTTATCAAACGCCTCAAGCAGCAGGGTTTGATTTGCACGCAGTGGAAGATTGTTTCATAAAAGCTGGTGATAGAGGACTTATAAGCACAGGTTTGGCTTTTGAGATAGAATCTGGTTTTGAAGTGCAGGTGCGTCCAAGAAGCGGTTTAGCACTTCATAATGGAATAAGTGTGCTTAATACGCCCGGCACGATTGATAGCGATTATCGTGGAGAGATTAAAGTGATTCTCATCAATCATTCAAATGAGGATTTTCATATCCATAGAGGCGATAGAATCGCTCAAGCTGTGGTAAGTGAGGTAACTCAAGCAGTATTTACAGAGGTGCAGGAATTAGGGCAGAGTGTGCGAGGAGAGAGAGGGTTTGGCTCTTCTGGTATTATACACAAAGGGTATTATCAAGGTTAAGGTAAGTCATTGGTTTAAAGGAGATTCTATGAGTTTAAAAACAGATTTAAAAGATATAAAAGAAGAGTTTAATAAAGATGAGAAACTCTTGGAAAGTGCGTTTCGCTTGGAGATTTTGTGGCGTAGATACCGCAAGTATGTCATATTGCTCGTATTATGTGTATTTGGGATTGGCATAGGGTGGATTGTAAATGATTATATGGTATCTAAACGCGCACAGCAAGCGAGTTTAGCGTATGAGAAACTTGTTGAAGACGCGACAGATAAAGAGGCTTTGCAATCACTTAAAGAATCAAGTCCAGCTCTTTATGATTTGTATCGTTATAGCAATGCACACGGCGATATAGCAGTGTATGAAAGTTTAGTGGATTCACAAAATGAGTTTGTGCGTACTCTTGCGCGATATGAAGTTGCTTCTTATAAAGCAAGCGCGCTATTAGAAAAAGCAAATAATGAAGATTCTTACCAAGCTACCCTTGCCCAAAATATAGAATCTTTAGAAAAAACTACGAGTTCAAGTCTTAAGGATTTGGCAATTTTGCAAGAAGCATATCTTCTTTTTCGCGCAAATAAACCCCAAGAAGCACATCAAAAACTAATGCTTATTTCTGAAAATTCACCACTTTATAGAGAAGCTATGATGCTAAAACATTTTGCTTTGAGTGATAAGCCAGCTTCATAGGTAATAAAGCTAGTAAGGAAGGGATATTGTGATAAAGTCAAATTTGATGATAAAGAGATTCATATTTATGGCTTTTTTATGCTTGATGATAGGATTTTTTATTAATGGCTGCAGTTCCAAAAAGCATTTTGAGCCTCAAACCCTCAGCGGTAAAATACATTTTAATGGTAAATTAAGCGCAGCTATACAAAGTGTATCTAGAGAGGGTGCAGTGCTTAAAGACCATACTTTGCTCACTCTTGCACAAGGCATCACCCCTCTTTTGGTAAAAAAAGATTATAAATTCCTCACACAAAATAACAATATATTTGTATTGCAAAAACAATGTCAAGAGATTATGATAATAGAAACAAATGCAGCACAAAATACACCTAATATACATACAATCCCTTTTGATAAGTGCATACTTTCTGCAACATTTAAGGGCAATAAGCTTGCTATGGTGCTCTTAGATAATACTCTTGTGTATTATGATGCGAGTAAGCAAAAAGAGATTTTTTCTCAAAAATATCCCCCTGTGTTGGCGATAAACTCTTATCTTGCTGCGCCTAAGATAACATCTGAATATGTGATTTATCCGGATTTAGAGGGAAAGATTCTTATTTATAGCATTGCACAAAATAAAATTATCAAAGATATTCTTATCATAAGTGATAAGTTTTTTAATAATGTCATTTATTTGTATGCTAAGGATAAATACATTCTTGCTGCTACGGCTAAACGCGTAAGCGCGATTATTGACAATAAGAGCTTTAAATATGATGTGGATTTGCGTGATGTCTTATTTTTTGGTGATAAAGTATATGTTTTAAGCATTGAGGGTGAGATTTTAGAGCTTGATCATACATTGAAATTATTGCGCAAAGTGCGTTTGCCTTTTGCAGTATTAAGTGGCATTATAATCAAAAATAATACGCTTTATACACTTGAATCTGGAGGCTATCTGATAGCTCTTGACCTTAAAGATTTTGCCCCTATGATATACAAAAATAATCTTGCGAAGAAAAAAAGCCTTTTTTATAATCAAGATACCTTTTTTTATGACAAAGTGTATAAAAGGTTTGAGTAATGCTTCTTTGTGATATAGGCAATACTTTTTTACATTTTTATCATAAAGGTAGGATTTGGAAAGAAAAGCCTTATGCGCTGACGAAAAAAAAGGATAATCTTCCCATTTATTATATAAGCGTCAATGAACGCTTTGAGCGTTGTTTGCTCGCCTCTCACCCCTATTGTGTGAATGTAAATCAACATATAGGGCTACAAACGCAATATACAGGTTTGGGTGTGGATAGAAAAGCAGCGTGTAGCGCGATTGACAATGGAGTAATTATTGATGCAGGAAGCGCAATCACTGCAGATGTAATGCAAGAGGGTGTCCATATAGGCGGATATATTATGCCCGGACTTGAAGCATACAGGAGAATGTATGCTGATATTTCGCCTGTGTTAAATAGAGAGATTGAACCAAGTGTGAATCTCTCTATTTTGCCTCAAAATACTGCAGATGCTATTAGTTTTGGTGTGCTTAAAAGTATTATTTTAATGATAAAAAGCACCTCGCGCACTAAAAAGCTTTATTTTACGGGTGGTGATGGTAAGTTTTTTGCGCGTTTTTTTGAGAATGCTATTTATGATAATACCCTTGTGTTTAAAGGTATGCAAAAAGCCTTAGAAAAACAGATTTGAAAGGTATTAAGATTCTATAAACATTGTATAAGGAGGAGAAATGATAAAAGTAGCCTTACCTAAAGGGCGCATAGCACAAGAGAGTTTAGCATTATTTGAGCGATTATATGGGAGCAAGTTTGCTTTTGATGATAGAAAGCTGATTTTAGAGCATCAAGGTTTCACCTTTATGCTTGTCCGAAGCCAAGATGTGCCAACTTATGTTATTCATCAAGCTGCAGATGTGGGGATTGTAGGATTAGATGTGATTGAAGAGCAGGAGGCAGATGTAGTCAAGCTTTTGAATCTTGGCATTGGTAAATGCAAAGTTGTGGTAGGTTCGGAAGTGGGCAAAAGCCTTGATTACCGAAAGCCACAACTTAAAATTGCTACCAAAATGCCCCATATTACACGTAAGTATTTTTCTAACAAAGCCATTTCTATTGAAGCTTTAAAACTTTATGGCTCAATAGAGCTTGCACCGCTTGTGGGGTTAAGCGATGCGATTGTGGATATTGTGGAGACAGGAGCAACAATGGCACAAAACAATCTCAAAATTGATGAGGTTATTATGGAATCAAGTGCTTATTTGGTAGTAAATAAAAATAGTTTTTATGAGAAAAAAGAGCTGATTTTGGCACTCTATGAGCGACTGAAATCTACTTTAGAATCCTAAATAATAAAGGAGTCAAAATGAAAGTAGCGGTGATAACCTTGTGTCTTTGTGTAATGAGTGTGTGTGCGGGAGAATGGGTGATGTTTTCTGATGGGAAAGATACTTATATTTATTCAACTAACACGGGCGAAGTGTATGTGCGCCATAGTGTAGGGAAAAAGAATTATGAAGATATTTTTGTAAAAATGCCACGCGGTATGCAGCCTAATGAATTGCGTGATTCTAAAACACGTAGTGGTGCGTCAAGTTTGCCCTCTTTACCCACGCAAAATAACATTGAGAACGAGCGATTAAAAGATATACAATTCAATGCGCTTAAAAAATCCCAAGATATGCTTAATAGTGCCATTGATTAGCTAAGCACTAGAAGCTAAACTGCCCACCCACTCTCACACTCATATAATTTGAGAGATTTATATCATATAAAGTGATATTTTGCCCTAGCCCATATTGCACTGCTACATCAAGGAATCCTAAGAGATTTGCTCCTCCTGTAAGGATAAGCCCCTCTCCTGCATTGGAGCGAATATCTTGCATAGCTCCTAGCCTTAAATCTATGAATTTAAAATTTGCCATTACCCCACCGCCGAGAAATTGACTTTGCGGACTTTTAAGCGAGAGGGTATCGTTAGGTAAAATATCAGCATCAAAAGCAAATGTTAAAAAATTCAGCATTTCATAGCTCACTCCTGCACGCACTTGACGATGAAGCGTGAAATCTTGCACTTGATGAGTTTTATCAGTCATTTTTAGTGAGGGATTATTGATATTTTTTGCCACAAGCCCGATATGAAAGTTTTTCATTAATCGCGGTGTGTAAAGCACACCGACATCAAGCCCAAACCCATAGCCTGTAAGAATATTGTCTTTATTTATATCAAAATCTGGCACATTCCCTACGCTAAAGTTAAACTTATGAGAATAGTTCATTCCTTGGATAAATTTAGCAGCTGCGCCTATATTTATATCTCCCATAGGCGTAAAAAGTGTATGTCCATAGCCAAGTGGGACTTCTATAAGGGCTAGAGCTTGCGCATTGAGGGTATGCTTTGCAGTATCATTCATAATTGAGCCATTGAGGTCAGTTCTATTTTGGTCAAATGTAAGTGTAATATTATCGCCACTCACATTTGCCTCATAATACTTTCCTCCAAGGTCAAAAATAAGTTTGTTATTGCTAGGGTCAAGGCTCAAAGACGCATTAGAAAACGCAGAAGCAAACACGCCAAAGCCCACTGCACCGCGCCCAGAATCTACTTCTTGTATCTCAATGTTTCCTACCTTATCGCTTTCTATGCGTCTTTGCTTTTTATCCCCTGCGATTTGGAAGACAAAGCCATTTTGCGAGGATACATTCACATCATTATTCTTTAATGCCCTATCAATAACTTCAAAATCATTTAGAAGTTTATCAATTTTGGAATCTGCACCCTTTGAGAGAGTGAGCCCACCTGCTGATTCTAAAATATCTGAAGCGACATTATCAACACCTGCACCTTGAGAAATTTTCTCTAATACATCGCCAAGATTGCTCGCATCAATCCCAGCGATAATACTTCCCACTAAAGGACTGCCACCTTCAGTTGCTGCAGCTGCGAGTTTGTCTTTAAATTTATTGGCTAAATCAGTGTTGTTTTTGAGCGTTGTGGCACAATCAGCAAAAGAGTTGCAAGTTGTAGCTGTGGCATCAAGGTGTGTGAGCACTTTTGATAAATCAGCTGCCTCAATAGTGCCCGGTTTAGTAGGAGATGGAATGAGTGCATTGAGCGCACCGCCAAGCGCACCATCTATTTTTGTACCTCCAATGCTTACACTAGCCCCCCCCCCACTTAAAAGTTGCCCATTGAGTGTTTGGGGGAGATTATTGAGATTATCCACATCAATAGTTGCAACCTCTGCGAGATTTTGCTCTTTGATTTGCGCACCAAAGCTAAAGCCTACTTTGGAGCGTCTATCTGCGCCCAGCAATGCGGGATTATAATACAAGCCCCACGCAGAATCTTTAAGCGCAACTCCCGCTCCCCCCATACTCGCAGAGACTTGCCCCATAGAGCCAAACTCTAGCCCAAAGCTACTTGTGGCAATACAGAGCATTCCTAGCATAATTTTTTTCATACACACCTCATTACAAGTGATTCTCTAAAATTGCAAAATTGCATTTTTGAAAGAAAAAATCGTGCCATTTTTACACATTTTTCCTTTTTAAAGTTTAATTTTTTGCTTTTTATGTAGAATCTTGCTAAAAAAGGAACGCTTTTAGCATAGAGTTTCAAAAATGATTTAAGACTATTAAAGGCAAATGCGATGAGAGGTAAGAAAGCGCAAATAACACAAATAACGAGGATAACTTTGATTTTAAGTCTGCTTTGTGCAAATGTAGGCTTAGGAGAATCAAAAAATTACACTCCGCTGCAAAAAGCATATCAAGCGTGGTTTGAGGGAGATTTTAAGAGGGCGGTGCGTTTGTATGAAAATGCTTGTGCTAGTGATAATATGGGAGCGTGCCACGCACTTGGAACTTTGTATTTTCAAGGGAGCGGGGTAAATCAAAATTATTCTGTGAGTGCAAGTTATTATTTTAAAGCGTGTAATGGTGGCTTTGCACAATCGTGTAGCTCTTTGGGTGTACTTTATCATTATGGCTTGGGCGTGAGGCAAGATTATGAGATTGCCCTTAATTTATATCACCGCTCTTGTGAATCAGGCTATGCGCGAGGTTGTAATAATTTAGGTGTGATGTTTGAAGAGGGCTTGGGCGTGAGGAGAGATTTTAAACAAGCAGGATTGTATTATGCAGATTCTTGTTTGGCAAATGATGATAAAGCGTGCTTTAATCTTGCGGAAATGTTTATGGAAGGTAGAGGTGTTAAAAAAGATAGACAAAAAGCAATGGAGTATTATGGTTTATCGTGTGATTTTGGATTCCAAGAGGGCTGCGATGAATACAAAGCTCTAAAATTAAAGGAAAAATAATGAGAATCTTGCTTACCTTTGCCATAAGTGTAAGCTTTGCTTTTGGTGCGTGGCTTGCTGATGAGAATATGGAATATCCCGAAAGTGCAGATATGCACAAGAGAATCGCAACATATTTGCAAAATTGTGAGAATGGCTCGGCGGGAGATTGTTATTTTGTCGCACACGAATATATGAAAGGCGAAGATGGTTTGCAATGGTATGCAGAAGCTGCATATTATTATCAACTCGCTTGTAATGGCGGTGTATTAAAGGGCTGCAGCAATCTTGGAATCTTATTTGAAAATGGACTTGGCGTAAAACAAGATTATGCCACAAGTGCGCGGCTGTATAGCTATGCGTGTTCTTATGCTGAAGCTGATGGGTGCAATAATTTGGGTAAGCTCTCTGAAAAAGGGAAATTTGTCGTTAAAAACTATGCCGATGCAATGAAGCTTTATCAACGCGCGTGTGCAGGTGGAAGTAGTGCAGGGTGTATGAATCTAGGCGATATGTATGCTAAAGGCATAGGTATGATAAAAAATAGAAAGAAAGCACTTCGCTTTTATGGACAAGCGTGTGATTTTGGATTCCAAGAGGGCTGTGAGCTGTATAATCAACATACTCAATAAAGTATAAAGTTTAATGGTCGGAGTAGCGGGATTCAAACCCACGACCTCACCCACCCCAAGGGTGCGCGCTAATCAGGCTGCGCTATACTCCGATTGAGATTAATATAAATAAGGGCGACATTATAGCGAAATTTTTTAATGTGTCTAGTTTATTATTTTGGGGAATGTAATTTGCTTATCTTTTTATAGAATCTTTATAAATGAGGCAAGGAAGCACATTATGAGAAAAAATAGCAATAAAATATGGATATGGATTGCAGCCCTTATCCTCTCTTTCTCTACGCTTTATGGGCAAAAGATTAACCAAATTGCCCAAATTGTTGGCATTAGAGATAATAGCCTTGTAGGATATGGTTTAGTCATCGGGCTAAATGGGACAGGGGATAAGAGCGGTTCTAAATTTACTATGCAAAGCATTGCTAATATGCTTGAGAGCGTGAATGTCAAGCTTTCTGCAAATGATATTAAATCAAAAAATGTTGCTGCAGTAATGGTAACAGCCTCTTTACCACCTTTTGCAAGACAAGGCGATAAACTTGATATTCTTGTTTCTTCTATTGGTGATGCGAAATCTATTAATGGTGGGACACTTGTAATGACGCCTCTTACAGGCGTTGATGGCAATATTTATGCTTTAGCACAGGGAAATATCACTTTGGGCGAAAGTGGAGGCACTCTTTCTGGCAAAATTTTAGGAGGGGCAAGTGTGGAGCGCGAAATAACCTACAATCTCTACAATCAAGAAAGTGCAACTTTAAGCTTGAAATCTTCAGACTTGCAAAATGCGATTAAGATTCAACAATCTCTCAATGATGTATTTCGTGATGCGATTGCAGTAGCAGTTGATGCGCGGACGATTAAACTTAAAAAACCTGAAAATTTGAGTATGGTAGAGTTTTTGGCTTTGGTAGAAGAGGTGGAAATTGATTATTCGCGCAAAGAACGCATTGTGATTGATGAGAAATCTGGCACGATTGTGGCAGGAGTGGGGATTACTATTGACCCTGTGGTAGTAACACATGGGGATATTACAATTAAAATTTCTGATGAAATGCCTGATGACCCTGAAGCAATCAAACTTGAAGATGGCACAATGATGAGCAGAGCGCAAGGCACAATCAGTAGCACCAATGGCACAAAACCAACGGTTTCAAGTGTTGTCAAAGCATTGCAAAGAATGGGCGCAACACCACGCAATGTCATCTCAATCCTTGAGAGTATGAAAAAATCAGGTGCATTAAATGCTGATATTGAAGTAATGTAGGAGGTAAAAATGAAACTTGATACGACTATGGCAATGACAAATTATCACACAGCGCAATTTGAACAAGGTAGCATAATAAGGAAAAAACAATTTGATGAAAATACAGAAGATGCAAAACTGAGAGAACAAACAGATAATTTTGAAGCGCTATTGCTTAAAATTATGCTCCAAGATGCAATCAAAAATGATGATACGCTCTATCCCAAACAAGCAGGAAGCGATATTTATCACTCTATGTATATTGACCAATTAAGCCAAGAACTAAGCGGGAATTTTGGGTATAGCGAATTATTGTTTAATTTTTTAAAAGAGCAACAAAGCACAACTAAAATTAATGTCTCAAAGAATCTTGCACAAAGAGGACAGCAAAGTTTTTATGGAAAGTCAAAATAGCCTCATTAATCCAGAGATTCTTGCACATTTAAGTAGTGATGATAAAAGTATTTTGCTTGAATCTTTGGCTACTTTAATACAAAGTACTTATGGCACGGAGTATGAATTTAAAAAATTACAAAATGATTTTAATAGCCTCAAAGCCTTGTATGAATGGGTACTTGAGCTGCTTCCACAAGCTATTTGGGTAATAGAATCTGATGGGAGTGTATTTTATCAAAATGCAGAGGCAAGCAAACTTAATGATATGCTAGAGAGCCTTACTCATCTTGGTGAGGGAGAGCACGAAGTGGAACATCAAGGGCAATTTTATCTTTTGCAATCTAGCACAAAAGATGACAAACAGGTGATGAGTGTAACAAATATTACCAATCAAAGGCGACAAGAGCGTTTGGCTTCTATGGGACAGGTTTCTGCCCATCTTGCTCACGAGATTCGTAATCCCATAGGTTCTATATCACTCCTTACCTCTAGTCTTCTAAAACGTGGTGATACTCAACTTAAACCGCTTGTATTTGAAATAAAAAAGGCTTTGTGGCGCGTGGAACGCCTTATCAATGCAACTTTGCTTTTTACAAAAGGTGTTAATCCAAATCGTCAGCTTCATCGTATTGTGGAATTTGAAGATGCTCTTTATGAGAGTGTGGGTTATTATACTTATTCTAAAAATATTGATTTTAGGTTTGATTTGGGTGTGGATAAACAAACGCAGATTCTCGTAGATTTTGATTTAATCAGCATAGTACTACAAAATTTTCTCTCCAATGCCATTGATGCGATTGAAGAGGGGGAATGTGAAGAAGGGCTCGTGAGTGTGAGGTTTATTGATGAGGAAGCATTTTGGTGTTTTAGTTTTAGCGATAATGGACGCCCAATAGAAGATAAAAATATTCTTTATGAACCCTTTAAAACGACAAAATTAAAGGGTAATGGGCTAGGATTAGCATTGTGCCAACAAATTGTTGCAGCACATAGTGGCACGATTTATCTTGATGATTCTTTTGAGAGCAAAACCTTTTTTGTAAAACTTGCCAAAAACTAAATCTATGTTGTTATAATACTTTAAAGAGTACATAAGAGCATTTAGAGAATCCCACAAGTAAGGAAAACTATGCGCATTACAAAAATTGCTCCAGCACAACGCTTTGAGTGTGAATTTGAGAGTATTGCCACGGATAAGTCAATTTCACATCGTGCAGCTATATTTGCACTTCTATCTTCTGCACCTTGTGAAGTAGAGGGCTATCTTATGGGCGAAGATACGATTCATACTCTTGGTATTGCGCGCGAACTTGGGTTAGGAGTAGAACAAAAAGGCAGCGTATTGCGCCTTATTCCCCCGCGTAATGGTATATGTGAGCCACATAAAGTTCTTGATTGTGGTAATGCTGGAACAGGAATGCGTTTATTTGCTGGATTGCTTAGTGGGGCGAAAGGGCATTTTATCCTGACAGGCGATGAATACCTGAATGCTCGTCCTATGAAGCGCATTATTGAGCCCTTAAGTGCTATTGGCGCGTGTATCAAAGGGAGGGAAAATAATGCTTATGCACCTTTAAGCATTACAGGAGCATCACTTCAGGCTTTTGATTATAAAAGTGCTATTGCATCTGCGCAGGTAAAAAGCGCAATGATTCTTGCAGGTTTGCAAACAGCTGGGCAATCAAGATTTTACGAACCACTTTTAAGCCGTAATCACACTGAAAATATGTTAAGAGGTATGGGAGTGCATATAGAGGGAAAAGAATATGAAGATGGAAGCTATGAAGTCGTATTTAATGGATTGGGAGTATCGGATAAAAGATTAGAATCTTTTAAACTTCAAGTGCCAGCTGACCCTTCAAGTGCATTTTATTTTGCAGTAGCAGCGTGTGTGCTTGGTGCAAAAGTGAAGCTCAAAAATGTATTGCTTAATAAAACGCGCATTGAAGCTTTTAGAATATTAGAATCTATGGGGGCAAAAGTGGTTTATCATCATCTTTCCTCACTCTATGAGGAAGTAGGCGATATTGAGGTGCAAGGTGGAAGTTTAAAAGGTGTGAGGGTAGATTCTCGCATTGCGTGGCTTATTGATGAGATTCCGGCATTAAGTATATGTTTTGCTGTGGCAAAGGGAAAAAGTGAAGTGCGCAATGCCAAAGAGCTGCGCGTAAAAGAAAGCGATAGGATTCGCGCTATTGTTACAAATTTGCAGGCTATGGGCATTGAGTGTGAAGAGTTTGAAGATGGTTTTAGTGTGTATGGAGGTGAGTTAAAAAGGGCGAGAGTAGATTCTTTTGGCGATCATCGTATTGCTATGAGTTTTGCTATTGCTCAACTTACTTGTGGGGGTGAGATTAAAGATAGTGAATGTATTGATGTCTCTTTTCCACACTTTTTAGATCTTTTGTCGCAAATTACAGCTGTGGAGAATTATAATGAAGGTTAAGTTTGCAAAAAAGTATGGATTTTGTTTTGGTGTAAAAAGAGCTATTCGTATTGCCGAACGCAATCAACACGCAACAACTTTTGGTCCCTTAATACATAATAGTCGTGAAATTGAACGCTTACAAAAAGACTTTGATGTGTGCTTAAGTAGCAATTTGGAAGAAGCACAAAGTTTTAAAAATGTTATCGTGCGTACGCACGGGATTACAAAAGATGATTTACAAGCACTTAAGGAACAACATATACATATTGTTGATGCAACTTGTCCTTTTGTAACAAAACCGCAACAAATTGTTGAACACATGTCCAAAGAAGGGTATCGGATTATTATTTTTGGGGATAAGAATCACCCAGAAGTTAAAGGTGTGGCAAGTTATGGCGATGATGTAACGGTTATTGCGAATATAGATGAGCTTAAACATCTTACTTTCAAAAAAAAAGTAGCACTTGTTTCCCAAACAACAAAACAGCCGGAGGAATTTGGTAAAATTGCAGCATTTTTAACTGCGAGAGTAGATGAGTGTCGCATATTTAATACGATTTGTAGTGCTACATTTGAAAATCAATTTGCTGTTGATGAATTAAGCCGCGAGGTGGATATTATGATTATTGTTGGAGGGAAGAATTCTTCTAACACAAAACAGCTTTTTAAAATTGCTCAAAAATACTGCACAGATAGCTATTTGATAGAAGATGAAAACGAGATAGATAATACTTGGTTTATAGGAAAAAAGCTTTGTGGTATTACCGCTGGAGCTTCTACGCCTGATTGGATTATTTCACGTGTGCAGGCAAAAATAGAACAAATTTAAGAATCTTTTGTGCCTATGCGGTATTCTTAAGTTATAACAAGGTTTGTTTTGTGTAGAATTGTTTAAACTTTGATTTTTAAGTAAAGGGTATTAATGTTGGTTAATTTGGAGAATGATGATTTTATTACCGAAGAAGAGGATTTTGCAGCGTTATTTGAGGCAAGCGAAAAGAAAGCGGCAGCTGGAGCAATACAAATTGGTGAGATAGTTGCTATAACTGATGAATATGCGATGGTGGCACTTGCGAATGAAAAATCAGAAGCAATGTTGCGACTTAGTGAGATTCAAGATGATAGCGGTAATTTGCTTTTTAATAAAAATGATAAAATTGAAGTATTTGTAACACCCGGACGAGGTGGGAGACCAAATGCATCATATAAAAAAGCATTAAAATCAAAAAAAATTGTTGAAAAAATTGCACAAATCGCAGATGATTATCAAGATAAAATCATTGAAGCAAAGGTGATTAAGAAAAACAAGGGTGGTTTTATTTTAGAGTATGATGGGGTAGATGTATTTATGCCGCGCCGAGATTCTGCGATACGCGAAGATGATAAGGCAATAGGTAAAATTTACAAGGTTGCTATTGTAAATATTAATAAAGAGAGTAATTCTATTATCGTGTCGCGCAAAAGATTTTTTGAAATTGATGATAAAAATCGCCAAAATATAAGTGCTAAATTGCTTGACAATGATGGCGTGCAAAAGGGTATTGTAAAAAAAATCGCTCCTTTTGGTATTTTTGTTGATGTATGTGGGGTAGAGGGACTCGTGCATTATACAGAGCTTAGTCATAAAGGACCTATTAATCCAGCTAAAAATTTCAAAGAAGGTGATGAGATTGTTGTTAAGGTACTCGGATATGATGAAAAAAAACGCAGACTTTCGCTTTCAATGAAAGCACTTGGTGATGACCCTTGGAAAGAAATTGAAAAAGAACTTGAGGTGGGTTATGCTATCAAAGTGAGCGTGAGCAATATTGAACCTTATGGAGCATTCGTGGATTTAGGTAATGACATTGAAGGTTTTTTACATATTTCGGAAATTTCGTGGGATAAAAATATCAAGCACCCATCAAATTATCTCAGTGTAGGACAAGAAATTGATGTAGAAATTATTGAAATTGATACCCAGACTAAAAGATTGCGCGTTTCGCTCAAAAAACTCCTTGATAAACCTTTTGTGCATTTTGCAAAAACGCATCAAGTGGGAGAAATTATTAAAGGCAAGATAGCGACTTTAACTGATTTTGGAGCATTTGTGAATCTTGGCGGTGTTGATGGATTGCTTCATAATGAAGATGCCTATTGGGATAAGAAATCTAAATGTAAAGATGAACTTAAAGTAGGCGAGGAGATTGAAGTTAAAATTATTAAAATTGATAAAGAGCACGAGAGGGTTTCTCTCTCCAAAAAACTCCTTGAGCATTCTCCCGCAAAAGAATTTGGGAAAACGCATAAGGTTGATGATGTTGTGCGTGCCAGTGTGATTGATATAAAAGATTTTGGTATTTTTATCAAAATTGATGAAATGGAGGCACTTATCCGCAACGAAGATATTCAGCCACTTAAGAAAGATGAACTTAAAGTAGGCGAGGAGATAGAATGTGTGATTGCCCACATTGATGAAGAAAATAATAAAGTAAGGGCTTCTATTAAAAGGTTAGAGCGACAAAAAGAAAAAGAAACGCTCAAAACCTTTAATTCAGAAGAGAAAATGACACTTGGTGATAAACTTAAAAATCGCTTATAGGAGATTTTAAGAAAGAATGAAGAAGTTAGCATTCTTTATAGGGCTTTTAATAGTTTTGGGCGGCGCAATTTATGGTGTTTTGTATTTAGACAAAATATCTATAAGTCCAGCATTTCAAGCTCAACCCATAGAGTTTCCAAAAGTTGGAGAAGCCCAAGTGCTACAAGAAGAGAATTGGATTCATTCATTTTCAGAAGATAATGAGCTGCCTTATGCGTATCCAGCAACAGAATTGAGTGTGCGTTTTGATTTTTTGGATAAAGATGCTAAGCAAAGTATCCCTTCAGCTATCAGTATTAGCGAGCTTGATGAATATAAATTTGCCTGTGTAAAACAAGTGTTACGGCAAAATAATATAGAATCTGCATATTATAAATCTGGCAACACGCTTAAGCTTGTGGTGCTTTTGACTGATGAGGCAATGTATAAAAGGCTTTTAGCAGATTTGCAATACTATCGTCTCAATTATAGTGTGCAATAAACTAATGATAAGGAGAGTGTTATGAAGTATAAAATCATTGTGTGCGATCATATCCATCAAAAAGGACTTGATTTGCTTATGGCACAAAATGATGTGCAAATGGAGAATCTTGCTAGTTTGCCAAAAAATGAGTTACTTACTAAGATTAAAGAGGCTGATGTTGTCATTACACGAAGCTCTACTGATGTTGATGAGACTTTTTTAGCGTCTTCAGGGCAAATACGCGCAGTAGTGCGTGCAGGTGTTGGTGTAGATAATGTTGATATTGAAGGTTGTTCTCGTAAGGGTATTGTTGTGATGAATGTGCCCACAGCAAATACAATTGCAGCTGTTGAGCTTACAATGGCTCATCTTATTAATGCTGTGCGAAATTTTCCCGGAGCAAATACACAGCTTAAACACGAGCGCAAATGGAAACGTGAGGATTGGTATGGTATTGAGCTTAAGGGTAAAAAGCTTGGCATTATTGGATTTGGTAATATCGGTAGTCGCGTAGGGATAAGGGCAAAGGCATTTGAAATGGAAGTTTTAGCCTATGACCCTTATATTTTGCCCTCAAAAGCTACTGATTTGGGTGTGGCTTATACAAGCAATTTTGAAGAGATTCTCTCTTGTGATATTATTACCATTCACACGCCCAAAAATGCAGAAACAAAAAATATGATTACTGCCAAACAAATTGCACAGATGAAAGATGGAGTGATACTTATTAATTGCGCTCGCGGCGGCTTATATAATGAAAAAGATTTATATGATGCCTTAAGTGTTGGTAAGATTAAGTGGGCGGGGATTGATGTATTTGATAAAGAGCCAGCAATTAATAATGCACTCCTTGATTTGCCAAATGTATATGTAACACCACATATCGGAGCAAATACTTTAGAATCTCAAGAGCAAATTGCCCTGCAGGCTGCTCAAGCTGCAATAGAAGCAGCAAGAGGTTCAAGCTATCCTAATGCTCTTAATCTTCCGGTTAAAGAATCTGAACTTCCCTCTATGGTGAAACCTTATCTTGAGCTAATACAAAAACTTGCTTTTTTAGCAGTGCAGGCGAATAAAGGCGTGATTACTTCAATACACATACAGGCTCAAGGTGAGATTAGTGCTTATGGAGATTCGTTGCAGACTTTTGCTCTTGTGGGCGCACTTAATGCAAGTTTGGGCGATAAGATTAATTATGTCAATGCTCCTTTTATAGCCAAAGAGCGAGGTATTGATGTGAAAATGACACTTCAACAAGAGAGTGAAACTTATAAGAATCATATTTACATCACTCTAAGCACACAAAATGAGAGCATTACTCTTAGTGGTGCTGTATTTGAAGATAGGCATTTGCGTCTTACATCAATTAATCATTTTCAATTTGATATTGAGCCAAAGGGCAAGATGATATTTTTCAAAAACACTGATGTGCCGGGTGTAATTGGGCTTGTAGGGAGCATTTTGGGGAATCATCAAGTCAATATTGCTGATTTTCGCCTTGCGCGCCAAAATAAAGAGGCAATGGCTGTTATTCTTGTGGATTCTGAAGTCTCAAGTGAAGTTATTAAGCAGCTTGAGGATATTCCGGCGTGTTTGGGTGTAAAGATTGTGAATTTATAGTTTATATTTCACTTAAAGGTGGGATATGCAACAAGATGTAAAACCTTTTAGGGCATATATCGTGCTCTATACGACTTCAAGTGCTTTTGCAGCCCAAAGATGCCTAAGCACCCCCTTACTTGCCTCATTTGAATTTTCTTTAAGCCTTGTGCCTACGCCCAAAGAATATAGTAGTGATTGTGGTTTGGCTTTATTCTTAGAGGGTGGAAATACGCTTCAAGGCAAATCTTTGGAGGATTTTTTAGAATCTGTAAATCACATTTTGACACAAAGACATATGAAGTATGAGGTGAAACTTATCTAAATACGCTATAATACGCGTTAGAGCTTAAAACCGCGAGGATACTTATGAAAGATTATAATCATATCCATATTACAGGTGCGCGTGAGAATAATTTAAAAAATATCAACCTTAGCATACCTAAAAATCAGCTTATTGTTTTTACAGGTTTATCTGGCTCTGGAAAATCAACACTTGCTTTTGATACGCTTTATGCAGAAGGGCAACGTAGATATATAGAATCTCTTTCAAGCTATGCGCGGCAATTTTTGGATAAAGTGGGCAAACCCGATGTTGATAAGATTGAGGGGCTTACTCCTGCTATTGCGATTGACCAAAAAACTACGAGCAAAAATCCACGTTCCACCGTGGGCACAATCACTGAAATTTATGATTATTTTCGTTTGCTTTATGCACGTGTAGGGAAGCAACATTGTCATCTTTGTGGAGATGAAATTTCACAAATGAGTCAGACTGATATTATTGAGCAGATTCTCAAACTTCCTGCAAATGCAAAAATGATACTTCTTGCGCCTATTGTCAAAGAAAAAAAGGGGAGTTTTGCTGACAAAATAGAATCTCTGCGTCAAAAAGGCTATGTAAGAGCAATAATTGATGGCGTGATGGTGCGCCTTGATGAGGACATTGAGCTTGCCAAACACAAAAAGCATAGTATTAAGATTGTTATTGATAGGGTAGTAAATTCGCTAGAAAATCATACACGCATAGCCCAAGGAGTGGAAAAAGCTTTGCGTGAATCTTATGGTGAAATTGAAGTAGAGATGATACACAATGATGAAAAAAAGTTCTTACATTATTCTGAACATTTTGCGTGTTTTAAGTGCAAGATAAGCTTTGAGGAGCTTGAACCGCTTGGATTCTCTTTTAATTCTCCAAAGGGTGCGTGTGAAGATTGTTTGGGGCTTGGCGCAAAATATGCTATTGATTTAAAAAAGATACTTGATAAATCTCAACCGCTCAACAAAGGTGGTATTAAAATTATTTTTGGATTCAATCGTAATTATTATGCCGAGCTTTTTTACGCGTTTTGTAAAAGTGCCAAAATTGACCCAAAGCTTAGTTTTGAAGAGCTTTCAAAATCTCAACAAAGCATTTTGCTGTATGGACGCGAAGAGGAGGTGGAGATTACTTGGAAATCAAATAAGCTCAAGCGTCCTTGGAAGGGCATTATCCAAATTGCGTATGATATGTTTAAAGATGATAAAGATTTAGGCGAATATACTACTGAACGAGTATGCCCTACCTGCAAAGGACATCGTCTTAAGCCCTCTTCATTGAGCGTTAAAGTAGGGAGCTTAGGCATTGGTGAGCTTATTGATATGCCCATTGAGAAGGTGTATGAGTTTTTTAACAATAAAGAACATTTTTCATATCTTAATGAGCAAGAGCAATTTATTGCACAGCCTATTTTAAAGGAGATTCGCGAAAGGTTATTTTTTCTTTATGATGTCGGGCTTGGTTATCTCACGCTTGGACGCGATGCGCGTAGTATTAGTGGTGGAGAATCTCAACGCATACGCATTGCAAGTCAAATTGGAAGCGGACTGACGGGCGTTATGTATGTGCTTGATGAGCCAAGCATTGGCTTGCACGAGCGTGATACACTGCGATTAATCAAAACCTTGAGAAGTTTGCAAGAAAAAGGTAATAGTGTGATTGTCGTAGAGCACGACAAAGAAACGATTTTAAATGCTGATTTTGTTGTGGATATTGGTCCAGAGGCAGGATTGCGCGGAGGAGAAGTAGTTTTTAGTGGTAATGTAAAGAATCTTTTGGATTCTAAAACACTCACTGCGGCATATCTTAAGGGTGCAAAAATCATTTCTTATCCGCATAAGCGCACGATTAAGCAATGGCTTGAAATCAAAAATGTCAATATTAATAATATTCATAATCTTTGTGCGAAGATTCCCCTTTCGCAATTTGTGTGTGTAACGGGTGTGAGTGGCAGCGGCAAAAGCTCTCTTATTTTGCAAACGCTTTTGCCTGTGGCTCAAGAGCTTTTAAATAATGCCAAAAAGGTGCAAAAGTGTGATGGTGTGGAGATTGTAGGATTAGACTATTTAGACAAAGTGATTTACTTAGATCAAAGTCCTATTGGACGCACACCGCGTAGCAATCCTGCAACTTATACAGGCGCAATGGACGATATACGAGCACTTTTTGCAGAAATTAAAGAATCTAAATTGCGTGGATATAGTGTTGGACGCTTTAGTTTTAATGTCAAAGGTGGGCGATGTGAGAAATGTCAGGGTGAGGGCGAGATAAAGATTGAAATGCACTTTTTACCTGATGTGATGGTAAAATGTGATGCGTGTAAAGGCGCAAAATACAATCCACAAACACTTGAGATTGTTTATAAGGGCAAAAATATAGCAGATATTTTGGCAATGAGTGTTGATGAAGCTTTGGAGTTTTTTGCCAAAGTGCCAAAAATTGCTACAAGGTTGCAAACACTGCAAGATGTGGGCTTAGGTTATATTACGCTTGGACAAAATGCAGTTACTTTAAGCGGTGGTGAGGCGCAGAGAATCAAGCTTGCAAAAGAGCTTAGTCGTAAAGATACAGGAAAAACTCTCTATATACTTGATGAACCCACAACAGGATTGCATTTTGCCGATGTGGATAGATTGACAAAAGTGCTTCATCATTTGGTAGATTTAGGCAATTCGGTTATTGTCATTGAACATAATTTAGATATGATTAAAAATGCTGATTATATTATTGATATTGGTCCAGAAGGTGGTAGCGGTGGAGGCAAAATCATAGATAGTGGTTCTGTGGAGCAAGTGAGTAAAAATCATACAAAAAGTGGGAGTTATACAGGTAAGTTTCTTGCTTTAGAATTAAAACGTGATAAGCAATTTCAAAAGGAGCGAAAATGAAATTTGATGTGTTATTTGGCGGCGTGAGCTTTGAGCACGAAATTAGTATTGTGAGTGCTGTTGCGCTTAAGAAGGTTTTAGGGGAGAATGTTGGCAATTTTATTTTTTTAGACAGCTCACATCGTTTTTATCTTATTCCTTCAGATTCTATGAAGTCAAAACTTTTTAGCTCGGGAGATTATAAAAAATGCACAGAGATTTTTTTGCAAAGAGGTGCATTTGTGAAAAAAACATTTTTTGGTTTTAAACCTATTATGCCACATATGATAATTAGTCTTATACACGGCGCAGATGGGGAAGATGGGAGTGTGAGCGCATTGCTTGATTTTTATCATTTACCCTTTATTGGTCCGCGCATAGAATCAAGCGTGATGAGTTTCAATAAAGCTTTTACGAAGATTTTTGCAGCCCAAAGAGGTGTAAAAATGCTTGATTATGAGATTCTTACACGCGCAAACCCGCATTTGAAACATCTCACCTATCCGATAATCCTTAAACCTGCACGACTTGGGAGTTCCATAGGAGTGAGTGTTGTCAATGAAGAAAAAGAGCTTGATTATGGTAGAGATTTAGCCTTTGAATATGATGATATTATTGTGGCAGAGAGTTTTAAAAGTGGCGTAAAAGAATATAATCTTGCAGGGTGCAAGGTCAAAAATGGTTCGCAAAATGAATATAGATTCTCAATTATTGAAGAACCTAGTAAAAAAGAGCTACTTGATTTTGAGCGCAAATATTTGGATTTTTCACGCACAGCACAAGTTGTGCAAGCAGATATAAGTTTAACACTAGCGGCAAAATTGCAAGAAAATTTTATCAAACTCTATGAAAATGCTTTTGAAGGGGCATTGATACGATGTGATTTTTTTGTTATTGATGATGAGGTGTATCTCAATGAGATTAATCCTATTCCGGGTTCTATGGCAAATTACCTATTTGAGGATTTTGTGAGTGTGCTTACAGAATTAGCTTGTAATTTGCCAAAAAAACATTCTATCAAGGTAAGCTATAAGTATATAGAACAAATTCATTACGCAAAAGGGAAATAGTTTATTATGGCACAAAAGCGCATAGTATATCAAGGGGAGTATTTTGAGCTAAGTTATGAGAAGGTTAAACCTCAAATTGCGGATTCTTTAGGCATTTTAGAAACTCCTATAATGCTTTTTTTGCACGGCTGGGGCAGTAATAAAGAGTTAATGAAGAGCACTTTTGCTCAATATTTTAATGAATATGAGCATATTTATTTAGATATGCCCGGCTTTGGTAATAGCCCAAATGAGAATCCTCTCACAACGCTGGATTATGCGCATATTGTAGAGATATTCATAAAAGAAGTGAGCGGTGTGGAGGCAAAAAATTGCATTATTGTAGGGCATAGTTTTGGAGGCAAGGTAGCTGTGTTATGTCAGCCCAAAGAAGTTATACTTCTCTCATCTGCTGGTATTAGAGTGCCCAAAAGCCTGAAAGTTCGCTTGAAAATTATTTTTGCAAAGATTATAGGAAAATGCGGACTTGGCAGGTTTGGTAAAATATTTCGCTCAAGCGATGTAAAGGCAATGAATGAGGGTATGTATCAAACATTTAAAAATGTTGTTGATGAAGATTTTTCATCAACCTTTAGTGCATATAAGGGTAAAGCAAGTATTTTTTGGGGCAAAAATGATAGTGCTACACCGCTTTTTTGTGGTCAAACTATTGCTGCACTTATCTCCAAGAGTAGATTCTTTCCTATGGAGGGCAATCATTATTTTTTTCTTCATCAAGGCGGAAATATTGAAAAACTTTATAGGAGTGGAGTATGAAAAAAAGATATGAATTTTTAATTTTTGGCAAAGTGCAAGGTGTGGGATTTAGACGCTTTGTAAAATATAGAGTTGATAAACTCAATGAAGCAGGTGAAATTTTAAGCGGGAATGTTTGTAATTTAAGTGATGGTAGTGTGCGCGTAATAGCACAAGGCGAAGAGGGAACACTTGAAAAATTATATCAAATACTTGAAAGCGGACCCATTAAAAGTGAGGTTGAAAGAATACAATCTCATCAATTAGATATTGATGAGAGCTTAAAAGATTTTGAGATTTTAAAATAAAGGAGTGATATGGAAGAAATGTTTATCATTGACACGATTGCACAATGGGTAGTTGTTTTGTGTCTTGGGTATTATGGAATGACAAACTTACAATGGTATAATTATAGCTTTAAGCGCGCACTTTTAATGCATCATAAATGGCAATGGCACATCTATTATTTTATATTGCCACTTGCTGTGTATGTCGGGAGTATTTTTATCCAAGAGCCATTAAGTAATTATGTGCTTATAGGATTGAGTATAATATATTTTATTGCAATAGCTATATGGACGATTCAACTTGATAAACGATTAAATTTCACCCAAAGAGTATTGAAGTTTTTTATTATTTTCTTTATTTTTATGACTTTTAATGAAGCTTTATGTTACATATTAGATGTCAATAGTAGATTATTTGATTTGATGCCGCTTGTGTTTGCAAGTATTATTTCAAAAATATATGAAAATATTTTACTTAATCGCTACATTATTCTTGCTAAAGAGAAGCTTGATATTATGTCAAGATTAATCATTATTGGCGTAACAGGCAGTTATGGCAAAACAAGTATGAAGAACTTTTTGGCGCAGATTCTTAAAGAAAAGTATCGCGTATATGCGACACCTAGAAGTGTCAATACGCATACAGGGATTGTGGCGGATATTAATCAAAATTTAGATTATATTACAGAGATTTACATTGTTGAGGCAGGAGCGCGTCTAAAAGGTGATATTGCACTTATTGCTCAATTTTTGAATCCGCATTATGCCGTTATTGGCGAAGTCGGTGAGCAGCATTTAGAATATTTTAAAAAACTTGAAAACATTGTAGAAACAAAATTTGAGTTATTGCAAAGCTCAAGGCTTAAAAAAGCCTTTGTGTTTAAAGATAATCCTAAACCCTCTCATATAGAACCAAATATCAATAAAAAGATTGAGTATTTCCCTGAAAATGTGCGCAATATTGAAGCAAATCTTGATAGCACAAGCTTTGAACTCTTTATCAAAGGTGAGTGGCATTACTTTGAAACAATGGTTTTGGGCGCTTTTAATGTTGTAAATTTGAGTGCAGCAATTTATATGGGCGTGGAGCTTGGGTTGCAAGTAGAAGATATACAAAAGGCAGTAAAAAGAATAGAACCCGTGCCTCATCGTCTCAATAAGATACAGACACATCAAAAGCTTATTATTGACGATGGATTTAATGGGAATCTTAAGGGAATGAAAGAATCTATTCGCCTTTGTTCGCTTTATCAAGGGCGAAAAATTATCGTTACACCCGGTATAGTAGAGAGCACAAAAGAGGCGAATATTGAACTTGCCCAAGCTATTGATAAGGTATTTGATATTGTCATCATTACAGGCGAACTTAATAGCAAGATTCTCTCTCAACATATTTGTAATACACAAAAGATTATTCTTAAAGATAAATCTATGCTTGAAGATATGCTCAAATCTTGCTCTCAAGCCCACGATTTAGTGCTCTTTAGCAATGATGCTCCAAATTATATTTAAAGGAAAGTAATAATGGATAGAATCTACGCACCTTGGCGAAGTAAATATTTTGGTTCTTGCTCTGAAGGCTGCGTGTTTTGTGCGATAGCAAATAATCCCCAAGATGATGAGAGTAATCGCGTGATTTATCGTGATGATATTGCTTTTGGTGTAATGAATCTCTATCCTTATACGCCCGCTCATTTTATGATACTGCCTTTAATACACTGCGATTCGCCCGAAAAATTGCCCCTAGAGACTTGGTTGCATTTGCATATACTTTCGCATAAGGCAATGAATGTACTTTATGAATATGGCGCACAAGGGGTGAATATGGGCTTAAATATCAAAAAAGCTGGTGGAGCAGGCATACCCGAGCATTTGCACATACATTTTGTGCCACGTTATATGGGTGATACAAATTTTATAACAAGTATTGCAGAGGCACGCACTTATGGAATGGATTTTGATAGTATATATCAAAAAATAAAGCACTTAAGCCTAAAACATTTTGCAAAGGAGCAGGTATGAAGTATTTATTTCAAGGTGCAAGAGGGGTTTTATGTCTATGGTTTGCCTTAACGGCATTATGTTATGGAGCAAATGAGAGATATAATCATTTGCTTTTTAGCAATAACTATACAGAGGTGCGCAAGGGCATTAATCTTGGTGCTGATATTGAAGCGCGACTGCGCGGAAGCACACCACTTTATGATGCAGCACGCAAGGGAAATATGGAGATTCTATATTTACTCATTGAACGCGGTGCTGATGTAAATGCAGTATGCCACGGCGAGACACCTTTGCTCAAAGTGGTCGCTCTTAATAATCTTAAATTTGCTCAAGCACTTATAAATAAGGGCGCAAAGGTAAGGGTAGCTGATGAGCATTTGGGCAATACGCCGCTTCATTATGCAGTGATGAGGAAAAATTCGGAAATGATAAAGCTTCTTTTATCAAATGGGGCAGATATGTATGCAGAGAACTTCAAAGGTGATACGCCAGCGCGTTATATTTTGGCTAATCGTTCCTTACCTGCGGTGAGTATTAAAAATGATGATATTACACTTAAAGCCTCTGGGTTTAATTTAGGGCAGGGAAGTGTAAATATTACTATCAGCAATGAGAGCGAGAAATTTGCCACGATTACCTATCTAGCGCTTTATATCAATGGTGATTTGATAAGCGAGAGCGAAGTAAATAGGAAGATTCCTCCGCGTTCAAGTGCAGCAGTTGGGAGTTTGAGTATTCCTACCGATACTTATGAGGCGATTCGTATTAAAAAATCAGGTGCAAGTAATATCAAATATGGTTTTGCGGTAGAATATGACCTTGAGGGCAAAAACAAAAATCTTTACAAGAAAACAAGCACAGAACTCCAACTTTGGTAGTATTTCTTGCAAGATTTGGAATCTAAAAATATAGAATCTAAGCCAGCAGCGCCTAAGGCGATAAGAAAGCTAAGATTTAAAAAAATAGTGCTTTTGGTGGTAACTTTTTTTATTGGCATTGGTTTATATCGTGTCGTGCTTGGGGGTATGCTGATTGAAAGTGTAGAATTGAGTTATAAGTATGACACAAAGTATAATCCACAAAAGGTTACTCTACTCTTATGGCTTGGGGCAATGAAAGGTTTTGAAGGAAGTGAAGAAGACTACGCTGCGAAAAATTATAGATATGAAGATTTGCATTATCTTGTAGCACGAAATGATATAGAAAATGTGCGTTTATATCTGCGACTTGGTGGAGATGTGAATCTAGGAGGGGGAGGAAGAATAAATCCGCTTTATATCGCTTTAGAGAATGGATATAATGAGATGGCAAAGCTTCTTTTAGATTCTGGAGCAAGAGTTATATTTGATGATAGCTTTCTTTTGCTTAATCTCTTGGATAGAAACATTACTGATGAAGTGGCAGAGCTTGTTGTAGATAGGGCTTTAGCAGAACCCAATATGTCGCGTCAGTATTTATGTTGGGCAAGTAGAGATTTTAGCTATAATGGATTTAGTTCTAGGGCATTTCATTTGATGTTAGAGCGCATTAATGAGCCTTTAGAGGATATAACTTGTAATAATTGGGGATTGCTATACGCTATGATTTCTAGTTCTAGGGATTTTGCTGGAGATGAAATAAAGGCAGTTTTCTTAAAGGCAAAAGAGCAAGGTTGCAAAGAGTGTATGACTTATGTTGTGGGACTTGACTACAGGGAATCTGAATTTGGTTGGGCTCAGAGAGTAAATGTAATGGCTGAAATAATATATAGTTATAGCATAAGTGTTAGTCTTCCTTATAGAGCTAACACAAAAAGAGAACAAGAAATGCTAGAGTTGCTTGAATTTTTTATACATAATGGTGGAGATGTAAATTCTTTCGATCCACCAGATAAATCTGTAACTTTGCTTGAAACGACCAAGGATCGCGATCATAAAAAATATCATCACTTAAAATCTGTTATTACTTTGCTTATCAAATATGGAGCAAAGTAAGATTGACATAGCTATGCAAATCCCCTATAATACGAGGCTGCATATTATATAAGGAAACACATTGGCAAATGCTCTGCTCGTGGCTGCGTATAAGCCGCCATTTCTAAGCTCAAATGCTTATCTTTCACATTTAAAAAAACGTTTTGGTATATCAAAAGCGGGGTATCTTGGCACACTTGACCCTTTTGCAAAAGGCACTCTTGTGGTGGGATTTGGGGCTTATACGCGTCTTTTTCCACATTTGCAAAAAGTGCCAAAAACTTATCGTGCAACACTTTGGCTTGGTGCAAAATCCGCAAGTTTAGATATTGAGCGTATAGAATCTATTGAGATTATCCCTGAATATAAGCATAGCGATATAGAGCAGATTCTATTTTCCTTAAAGGGTGATATGTGTTATACACCACCTGTCTTTAGTGCGAAGCATATCAATGGACAAAGGGCATATAAACTTGCAAGAGAGGGCAAAACTTTTAGCTTACCACAGATTCAAATGAGTATTTATGATATTACTTTACTTTCGTATCGCCACCCTTTTGTGCATTTTGAAGTGAGTGTGAGTGAGGGTGCGTATGTGCGAAGTATCGGCGAAATTATAGCGCATAAACTCGGCGTAAATGGCACACTTTCAAGCTTAGAGCGCTTAAGTGAGGGAGCTATGAGCGTATCTGCCGCAGAGCAAAT
Organism: Helicobacter sp. MIT 21-1697; assembly: GCF_026241255.1. Lineage (NCBI taxonomy): Bacteria > Pseudomonadati > Campylobacterota > Epsilonproteobacteria > Campylobacterales > Helicobacteraceae > Helicobacter > Helicobacter sp. MIT 21-1697. Next base: position 47,456 of record NZ_JAPHNC010000007.1, read on the forward strand.
AAGAATCCTCAATCCGCTTGATTATCTTCCCTATCCTCAACTTCACAATATGCACAGATTCTCTAAGCAAATGTATGATGGTAAAAAAATTACATTAAAAAATGTACAAAAAGGAAAATATATAGTTTGTTTTGAGGATTTTTTTTCTATAATTGAAATATTTTCAGATGGCGGCATACAATACATTTTGAATAGGATAGAATATGTTGATACTCTCAAGAAAACAAGATGACAGCGTAATGATTGGCGATGATATTGAGATAAAGATTATCTCCATTGACAAAGGTAGCGTGAGGCTTGGATTTTGCGCACCAGAGGATTGTATAATTTTGCGCGGAGAGCTTAAAGAAATGATTACATCGCAAAATAAACGCGCTTCACAAAGTGATGATTTAAAGGCAGTATCGGAGATGCAGTCTTTACTTAAAACACATAAGAAATGATAAAAAATGAGCAAACTCATCAGAATCTATCCAAAACTCAATATTTTTCTTAAAATTGTAGGACATAAAGATGGCTTTCATCAACTCAACTCTCGCTTTGTCTTGGCAAAGGGCGAACTCTATGATGAGATGAATATTACACATAATCCTTATTTTGCATTGCAGGGGGATTTTGGTTGTGAGGATACAGATAACCTTATCTTTAAGGCAAAAAATGCTTTGCAGGATTTTTTAGATTCTCAAGGAAAAAAAGCTATTGCAAAAGCCATTGAATGCGTAAAGATAGAAGTCCAAAAGTCCATACCTAAAGGCGCAGGATTAGGTGGAGGGAGTGGGAATGCGGGAGCGTTTCTTGTTGGAGTAAATACATTTTTTGAGATTGGTTTAAGTCAAAAGCAGCTTATGGTGGTGGGCGAGCGTGTGGGTGCAGATGTAGCATTTTTTATAAGTGGGGAAGAAAGCGCAAATGTGAGTGGAAAGGGAGAATATATAGAATCTTTTAACGAAAAGCCTTTGTCTTATAGCATTTATACACCGCCTATAATGTGTGATAGTGCAAAAGTTTATCAATGCTATGCAGATTCTATCAAAGCACATAAGCGCATATATAACGCACCTGTAAAAGAATGGTTTGCAAAAACAAGCTTTGAACTTCTCTCTTGCAATTTCTCTCAAGCCACGCTCAACGATTTATATGAGAGTGCGTGTGAAGTGTATCCACAGCTTAAAGATATTGCACAAGAGCTTGGTGAGGGTTGGTATTTTAGTGGTAGTGGCAGTAGCTTTTTTAAGCAGGAGCAAGTTTAATATGTCCATACGAGTGATTGCGAAAAATAAAAAAGCATATTTTGATTATGAGATTCTCCAAAGTTTAGAAAGTGGTATCGTGCTGCAAGGAAGTGAAGTCAAAAGTATTCGTGCAGGAAGAGTGAATCTCAAAGATAGTTTTATAAAAATCATACGAGGAGAAGCATTTTTGTTTAATGCACATATTTCATTTTTGGAAACGACTTATGCGCATTTTAAGCCTAATGAGCGCAGAGAAAGAAAGCTTTTGCTCCATAGAAAAGAGATTGATAAATTATTTGGCAGTGTGAGCAAAGAATCTTTAAGTATTGTTCCATTAAACATTTATTTTAATCAAAAAAATAAAATTAAACTTTGTATTGCACTTGTGCGAGGGAAAAAATTGCACGATAAGCGAGAGAGCATTAAGAAAAAAATGCTTGAACGCGAGGCAAGGGCGCATATGAAAAGCTATGGCAAAAAGTTATAGTCTAAAGGAGCTAGATGTGAAAGAAATAGTTGATTATGGAGTGCTTGGATTCTTACTTTTTTTAAGCATAGTGGTGCTTGGTTTGGTATTAGAGCGCTGGTGGGTGTATCGCAAGATAAATCTTGATGTTTTTAGCGATAAGCGAATCTTAGAATTAGAGCTACACAAACGATTAACGCTTATTGCTACGATTGGCTCAAATGCTCCATATATTGGACTTTTAGGGACGGTATTTGGCATTATGGTAACTTTTGTAGAAATTGGCTCTACTTCGCTTACAGATACGCAAAATATTATGTCTGGGTTGGCTCTAGCACTCAAAGCCACTGCCGCAGGACTTATAGTAGCTATACCTTCAATCGTATTTTATAACCTTTTGCTTCGCAAAGCTGAAGTATTACTTTCTCTTTGGGATATTGCGCATAATCCTCCACCTAAGTCAAAAACCCCAACAAGGTATGATGTATGAAAAAAATAGATTCTCTTAATCTCATACCTTTTATTGATATTATGCTCGTTTTGCTTGTCATAGTGCTTACAAGTGCTTCATTTGTGGTGCAATCAAGAATCCAAGTTGATATACCCCAAATTGAGGAGATACAAGGGCAAAACACAGATAAAAGAGAAACACACAGCATTACAATTAATAAAGAAGGAGCATTTTTTCTTGATGATAAACCTCTTTCGCTCCAAGAAATAAGCGCACAGCTTGAACAATTTGATAAAAATATACAAGTCATCATTCGTGGTGATAGGCAAAGTGATTTGGAGTTTTTCCTTGAAATTACAACAATGTTACGCGATAAGGGCATTAATGATGTATATGTTATCGCAGAACAAAAATAGATTCCAACTATCAAAGGAGAGCGTATGCAAGAGCTAAACTGGCTAATTAATATTTGCTTTACTATTTTAATGGTGGGGCTATTTGTATGGGATTTTAAGACTTTTGGTGAGCCTACACATAAAGACTTTAAGGCAATTATTATGAGCACAGGGGTGCTTGGGACATTTGTGGGAATTTTTGTGGGGCTTATGGGGTTTGATACTCTTGCTTTGCAAGATTCTGTGCCATTATTGCTTGATGGGTTAAAGACAGCGTTTTATACTTCTATTGTGGGTATGGGCTTGGCTATTGCGCTCTCTATCATACAAAGGGCAAAGGGTGTTAAAAGCACACAGGATATGAATTTAGATTATTTACTTCATCAAGCTGGGAATTTAAACTATCTTAAATCCCTTGAAGAGATTAATCATAAAGCTCTTGAATTACCCACAAAAGAGGATATATTACAGATAAATGCTACTACAAATGAGATTTTTGCCTCTGCTCTCAATAAAATAGATATTTCTTTGCAAGAAGCTATTAAACAACTCGCTTCAGGTGCTTCTAAGGAGCTCATTAGTGCCTTAGAACTTGTCATCAGAGATTTTAATCATAATTTACAGAATCAATTTGGCGATAATTTTAAAGAACTCAATAGTGCAGTGGGGAAACTGCTTTCGTGGCAAGAAAACTATAAAGAGCATATTGAGCAAACTCAAGCTCTGCTTCTTCAAACTCAAAGTGCAATGCAAGAGAGTGTGAGTGCAATGAGCACTACACAGGCTACTTTAGCTTCTATTGGTGCGCAAAATGAGCAAACTATGGCATTTTATGGTAAGACTTTAAATATGATTGATGAAATGAAAGCAAAGGGAGATATGCTCCACGCACAGCTTAGCGAAGTTGCTACACTTGGTGAGAATGCAAGAGCTTGTTTGGGGATTATAGATACATTTTTTAAAAGTGCTACTCAAGGCTTTGGTAAGCTTGAAGAAGTTGCTGCGCAAAATGTTGATGGGCTCAAAAAGAGCATTGATACTTACTTTTTACAGCTTAATGAATACGCTAGTGCAAATATGGAGACTTTGAGAATCCATATAGAGGATAGCTCAAATAAAGCACAGGATAATATCGCGCAAGCACTTGAAAGTCATAGCACGCTTTTCCGCACACAATGCAGCAATCTTGCACAGGAGAGTGAAGAGATATTGAAAACTATTTCAAGCAATGCACATACACACATTGAGCATTTAAGCCGCGAATTAGAGAAAAATATCCAACAAAACATAGAATCAAGCACGCATAATTCAGCAGAGTTTGCGCGTTTGCGAGAGCATATTGCTAAAAATCACACAGCAATAGTAGAAAGTATGCAATCAAATCTCTCACAGCTTAATACACATAATGAAGTCATAATGCGAGATATGGCAAAGGGTATGCAGGGTATGCAAGAGACTTACCTTTCTACTTTGAGTGCAAGTATGGATTCTGTATTAAATAAAGAGCAAGAAATTATCCAATCACGATTAGAAGGTTTAAATGATTTCGCACTTCGCACTGATACAGCATTGAATACACAATATGAAAATGTGAGCAATTTTTTAAAGAAAATGGCGAGCGAATATCTCAAAATTATGCAAAAGCTTACTAAAGATTCTGTGGCAATTCCTAAAGATATGGGTGTGCAGGTGGTAAAGGATTTTGGTGATTTGCAGCATAATCTCCTCTCTCATCTTGGTAATCTCAATGCGCAGATTCATCACAATAGCGTTCAGCTTATTGAACTCTATCGTAATGTGCAAAATATTTTAAGCGAAAACATTGAGGGCAATAAGTCTTTGCAACAAGAAATTAAAACTACATTTAGCTCACTTGATGAATCAATGAGCGCAAGTTTTGAAAATTTCAAAGAGAATTATGAGTGGTTTTTACGCCGTGTGCGTGAAATTATCGGTTCTAGGTAGGGCAAAATGAAGCATAATCAGTGGATTAGTATTTCTGATATGATGGCGGGCATTATGATGATTTTTTTGCTCATTATGGTGTCTTTTATGCTTATTACGCAAAAAACACAAGAGGACTTAAAGATACACAATCAAAAATTATTAGAGCTCAATCAAGCTATGAGCGAGATTGCAAAAAACTATTCTAATCTCCAACAAGAGCTGTATGAGGCATTATTAAAAGAATTTAGTAAAGATTTGAAACGATGGGACGCGCAAATTGATGAGGACAATACGATTCGTTTTAATGAACCAGAAGTGCTTTTTGATACAGGAGCAACACAAGTTAAAAAGCGATTCCAAGATATTTTGAATGATTTTTTTCCACGATATGTGAAGATTCTTTCCTTACCAAAATTCCAAGACAACATTGAGGAAGTCCGTATTGAAGGGCATACATCGCAAAGTTGGTATGTGGCTCATACTCTTGAAGAACGTTATCTTGGTAATGCTGAACTTTCACAAGCAAGGGCATTAGAAGTATTAAAGTATTGTTTTAATCTTAAAAGTATCAACAATTATAAAGAGTGGCTTGTTAAGGTGTTTCGTGCTAATGGTTTATCCTTTGCTAAACCGCTTGAAGATGATGATAAATCAAGACGCGTGGAGTTTCGGGTTATTACCAAAGCAAATAAAGATTTGCTTAGAATCCTTGAGATTAGCAAAGATTTTGAGATAAAATAACTTCTTTTTAAGCAAAAAATTGGCATAATCGCCCGTTTAATTTATTTGAAGGTTAAGAAAATGAAAAGAACTTACCAGCCACACAATACACCTAGAAAACGCACACACGGCTTTCGTGCAAGAATGAAAACAAAAAATGGTCGGCGTGTTATTAACGCAAGAAGAGCAAAAGGTCGCAAAAGGCTTGCAGTATAGTTTTTTGCAATAGGTAAATATATTTGGTAAGGTTGGATACCCTCAAAAATAAAGCAGAATTTGATTTTGTTTATAGAAATGCTCAACGATTTTTTCATAAAGATTTTGTGCTTTATGTGCTTAAATTTTCATCTACACAAGAGATTTATTCGCTTCGCGAACAAAAAGTATTTCAATCTATTCAGTCGCGTGATGCAAGATTGTATCTTGGGTTAAGCATTTCACGAAAGATTGGTAAAGCTTATGTGCGTAATCTTATCAAACGCCGCATAAAAGCTATTGTGTATGAAAATTGCACAGACTTTAAGGATGTAATTTTTGTTCTTGTCGCAAAGGAGGGCATAGGGGAAGTGGATTTCATAACGCTTAAAAACAATTTACTTGCAAGTTTTGCAAAGATATATAATACGCAAAGGTTTCGTAATACTCGTGTTTTGCATAAAACAAATCATTATGCAGGATAAAATATGTGGATAGTGCGTTATGGATTGATACAGGCTGTCAGATTCTATCAAAAGTGTCTTTCGCCCTTAAGTATTGGAGCTTGTCGGTATTATCCAAGTTGTTCTGAATATACATTGTGGCTTTTGCACTTTGATAATCCATTAAAAGCAAGTATTAAATCAATGCGCAGAATCTTAAGCTGTAATCAGTTCTTTGAGGGTGGCATTGCTTATCCTCAAGCATATTTGGAGTTGAAAGATATTGCATTTGTGCCAAAAGATGTGAAATATTGGTTTGTTCCTAACACAAATACAAGATTTTTAGATATAATATGCGTTTTGAAAAAAACTTATAAAATGCGAGTTTATATTATTAAAACACTCTCTTATAAAGAAAGAGGTTAAATTATGTATCGTCCAAACGAACAAGATAATGGTATGTCCCTTACGCGTGTGCTCATAGCAATAGGTCTTTCTATTGCCTTTTTTGCAGTATATGCGTATTTTTTTCCACAAAAGCCACATCAAAATACTAATCAAACACATAAAACTCAAAATGCACAAGAATCTACTCAAACAATCGCTAATGCAGAGATAAATACACAGACTGCTCCTCATCAAAATATTCAAGATATCACACACAACACGCAAAATGAAATTTCTTCTGAAATGCCGCATTCGCTGAAGCAAACAATTATTGCTCGTGTAGATTCTGATGAATTTGAGCTTGAAATTGACGCGCTTGGTAGGATTAAGCAAGTCTATCTTAAAGATGAAAAATTTATACGACACGAGCAAGCTAGTCTTTTTACGATGATAGGAGAGGTGTTTGGCATTAAACCTACCCACAAAGAAGAACGAGATAAATTGCCGCTTTTTGGAGATTCTCAACTTCATACAATGGAAATGCGTTTTAGTGATACGACTATCAATCAGCAAGCTTTTGATACACCTTATACGGCAAATCTTTCATATATTAAGTTAGAAAATGCGCCTGTGGAAATTGTTCTCACGCAAAATCTTGGTAATCTTGTGATTAAAAAATATCTTACTATTCATCCTAATCTGGCTTATGATGTGCGCTTAGAGCTAAGCAAACCTCATATAGAATATTTTATTAGTAATGGTATGCGCCCGACAGCTGATACTGATACCTACGCATTTCGTGGAGTTATAACGCGTAATAGTATAGATGGTGTTTTGACAAAGTTTGAAGATGGTGATGCAAGCAGTGATTATTTAGCCAAAAATGCAACTGATATTCGCTCCTCTAGTTTTGTAGCAAGTGTGGATAGATATTATACAAGTTTATTTTTTAGTAATGCCCCAAAAGGTTTGTATGTCGTGATGAGCGGCGATAATGCGCATAATCCTATGCCTTATGTGCGATTTGAGGGGAATGCGGAGTTTGCAGGATATATAGGACCAAAGGAATATCACGAATTGCAAGGCATTGATGAAACGCTCACTGATGTGGTAGAGTATGGGCGTATTACATTTTTTGCCAAACCACTTTTTTTATTGCTTGAATATTTGTATGATTTGTGTGGAAATTGGGGTTGGGCGATTGTTTTATTAACATTAATTGTGCGTATAGTGCTTTATCCTTTGACTTATAAGGGTATGGTATCAATGCAAAAGCTTAAAGATTTAGCACCTAAAATGAAAGATTTACAAGCGCGTTATAAAGATGATCCACAAAAGCTACAAATACATATGATGGATTTGTATAAAAAGCACGGAGCAAATCCACTTGGTGGGTGTTTGCCATTGATTTTGCAGATTCCTGTATTTTTTGCTATTTATCGTGTGTTGCATAATGCTGTTGAGCTCAAAAGTTCAGCGTGGATTCTGTGGATTATTGATTTATCAGCAATAGACCCTTATTTTGTGTTGCCTGTATTGATGGGTGTGAGTATGTATATTTCTCAAAAACTTACTCCTTCAAATTTTACAGATCCTATGCAAGAAAAAATTTTTAAAATGCTTCCTTGGGTATTTACCATTTTCTTTATTATTTTTCCATTTCCTGCTGGGCTTGTGTTGTATTGGACAATCAATAATGTGTTTTCTATTATTCAACAAATAAGTATAAATAAAATTATGGAGGGTAAAAAAGCAAAAGAAATCGCGGCTCATCACGAGGAGAAAACAAACAAAAGGGGATAATATGAAAAAAATTGTAGAAAAGAGTTTGGAAGCAGCTCTTATTAAAGCATCAACAGAGTTAAGTTGTTCGGTAGCAGACTTGGAATATGAAATCGTGCAGAATCCTTCAAGTGGGTTTTTAGGTTTGGGAAAAAAAGAAGCAATTATTATTGTAGAATCAAAACATAAAGATTCGCCAAAGCCTATTAATGAAAAATATGTAAAACAAGAAGTGCAAGAGCGATTTAAACCCGCGCAAGCTCCCAAAAGAGATTATGGAAACTCAACTGCGTATGTAGCAGATAAGGAATCTTTATATAAAGAAGATATTGGCTCACAGCAGCTTTGGGGAGAGCAAGCACAATGGGATTTGCCATCTCAAGATGATGATGCGAATGCACAAGAGATTTGTAAGGAAATAAAGGAGCTTTTTGCGCTACTTCCCTTTGAAATTGATCGCTTTGAGGTAAGAATGGAGGAGAATAATACACTTTTTGTATATATTGATGGACGTGATTGTGCATTGCTGATTGGAGAGAGAGGCTATCGTTACAAAGCACTTTCATACTTGCTTTTTAATTGGATTAATCCTAAATATGGTTATTCGCTTCGTCTTGAAATCGCAGAGTTTTTTAAGAATCAAGAAGAAATGATTGATATATATCTCAAAGAGATAGTTCATTCTGTTAAGATTAATGGCAAAGCTCAAACTAAGATACTTGATGGGATTTTGGTATATATTGCTTTAAATAAATTACGCGAAATATTCCCTGATAAGTATGTATCTGTGCGTCAAAATGACGCAAATGAAAAATACGTTATCGTCAATGATTTTAGACGATAGCACTATTGTTGCTATTGCCACTCCTATAGGTGTGGGGGCGATAAGCATTGTGCGCCTAAGCGGAGAGAGGGCTTATCATATAGCTCTTACCCTTACTCATAAAAAATCTCTAAAGCCTAGATACGCTCACTTATGCCATATTTATGATACACAACAAACACCTATTGATGAAGCTTTGGTGCTTTATTTTCCCAAACCATATAGTTATACAACTCAAGATGTATGTGAAGTGCAGTGTCACGGCGGCATTGTAAGTGCAAGAGCAATAGTGCAACTTTGTTTGCGCTTAGGCGCTAGAATGGCTCAAGCAGGTGAATTTGCCAAACGCGCCTTTTTGGGCGGACGATTAGATTTGGCACAAGTTCAAGCTGTTGCTGGACTGATTCACTCTCAAAGTCTTGAGGCAAACAAGATTCTTATGCGCCAACTCAAGGGTGATTTAGGAGTGTTTGTAAATCGCACACGCGAGAATCTCCTTGAGATTCTTGCCTTTAGCGAAGTGCATATTGATTATAGTGAAGAGGTAGAAGAAGGCTATATGCGAGATATTGAGCAAAAATTAGCACATATTGAAAATGAATTATCGCATATTTATCATATTTCTCTTACGCGACAATGTATGATTGAGGGTTATACATTGAGCATTATTGGTAAGCCAAATGTAGGCAAAAGTTCTTTGCTTAATGCGCTTTTAAGATATGAGCGTGCGATTGTGAGTGAGATAGAGGGGACAACACGAGATACTATTGAAGAGACACTTACTATTCAAGGCAGCTTGTTGCGCATAGTTGATACAGCAGGTATTCGTCAAAGCGATGATAAAATTGAACAAATTGGTATTTCAAAAACAAAACAAGCCCTTATGCAAAGCAATATTATTCTTGCTCTTTTTGATGGCTCTCGTCCATTTGATGAGGAAGATGAGGCAATTATGGAGATTCTTAAAACTCAATGTCAAGATAAATATATTCTTGTGATTATCAATAAGAGTGATTTGCCACTTCGCTGCGAAGACGAGCTACTTCACAATTTGCTTCACTCACATAATAAAGCCTTGCTTCCTGCACCTTTGCACTTAAGTGCAAAATATGAGGGTGTGCAAAAAGTATTAGAATGTTTAGAAGAAGTGATAAGTACACATAATGGAGATGAAAGTATGATTCTTACATCAAGTTACCAACTTGATTGCATTAAAAGGGCGTTAGAGTGTATTACAAAAGCTTATGAAGTGCTTGATATGGGGCAATTAGAGTTATTTTCATATCAGATACAAGATTGTATAGAATCTCTTTGTAATATCACTCGTCCTTACGAAAATGCAGAGTTGCTAGATAAGCTTTTTGGCACATTTTGTTTGGGAAAATAGCGATAAAACAATCACATCTTAGATTCTTTTCTTTAAAATATTCCACAAGATTGCTAAGTTATAAGTTATTTTATAAATAAACTTGACATTAAATGACTAAACTTATATAATGTAGTTCATATAAAACTTAAGGAGTTAAGTATGAATTTATTTGAAAAATTAACAAATCAGATGAAAGAAACGCTTGATAGTGCAGCTTCACTTGCCCTGCATTCAAGTAATCAAGAAATTTCTCCCGCACATCTATATTGGGCACTTTTGAGTAATCATCAAAGTGTGCTTCATCAGGCTTTGAATAAAATGAATGTTGATAAAGCTGCACTTGAGCTTCAAGCACGCAGTGAGGTAGATAAGCTTCCTAAAAGCTCACAGGTGCAAAAAGAGAATCTAAGCATCAGCAAAGATCTTTCAAACGCACTCAATTTTGCTCAAGGTGAAGCAACTAAGAATGGTGATAGTTTCATTGCAGTAGATATGTTTTTGATTGCTAATCTTAAAGAAAGCGCTTTTATAGCGATATTTAAACCTCTTGTAGATATTGTAGAATTTAAGAAGACATTGCTAAGCTTAAGAGGAGAGAGCAAGATAGAATCTCAAAGTGGCGATGATAATTTAGAATCTTTAAGCAAATTTGGTATTGATTTGACCCAAAAGGCTTTAGAAAACACACTTGACCCTGTGATAGGGCGTGATGATGAGATTAATGCAATGATGCAGATTCTCATACGCAAGAGCAAAAATAATCCTATTTTATTGGGAGAACCCGGTGTAGGAAAAACAGCTGTGGTAGAGGGCTTAGCACAGAGAATTATAACCAAAGCTGTACCCACGAGTTTGCAAAATAAAAAGCTCATTGCCCTTGATATGAGCGCACTTATTGCTGGAGCGAAATATCGCGGAGAGTTTGAAGAGCGACTGAAAAATGTTGTTGATGAAGTCAAAAAAGCTGGAAATATCATTTTATTTATTGATGAGATTCACACTATTGTGGGTGCGGGAGCAAGTGAGGGAAGTATGGACGCAGCAAATATACTTAAACCTGCTCTTGCGCGAGGAGAACTTCATACTATTGGTGCAACCACTCTAAAAGAGTATCGCAAATATTTTGAAAAAGATGCTGCTCTCACACGGCGATTTCAGCCTATAAGTGTGAATGAACCTAGCATTAATGAAGCATTACAAATTTTGCGAGGGATTAAGCCAAATTTAGAAGCGCATCATAATGTTAATATCGCAGATACTGCCCTTATAGCTGCGGCAAAGCTTTCAAGTCGTTATATTACCGATAGATTTTTGCCCGATAAGGCGATTGATTTGATTGATGAGGCGGCGGCAGAGTTGAAAATGCAAATAGAATCTGAACCTTTGGAGTTAAGTAAGATTAAAAAACAAATTGCTAACCTAGAGGTGGAAAAACAAGCGCTCAATATGGAAAAAACAAATGTTAATGAGACGCGTGTCTTAGAGATTGATAAAGAGTTAGAGGATTTGCGCGAGGAAAGAATGAGACTTGAGAGTAAATTTGAGCAAGAAAAGAGTGTTTTTACGCGTATTGCTACGATAAAAGCAGAGCTTGATAGTCTCAAAAGAGAATCTGAACTTGCCAAACGAAGTGGAGATTACAACAAAGCAGCTGAAATTGATTATGGCAAAATCCCTGATATTCAAGCCCAAGAAGCAGCCTTGCATACACAATGGGAAGAAATGCAAAAAAATGGCACTTTGCTTAAAAATGCGGTAACAAAAGAGAGTATTGCGGGAGTGGTGAGTCGTTGGAGTGGGATTCCGATTAAAAAAATGCTTCAAAGCCAAAAAGAACGTATTTTGGGTATAGAATCTGAACTTGAAAAAAGTGTAGTGGGACAAGATGATGCAATCAAAGCCATTGCGCGGGCAATTAAACGCAATAAAGCTGGGTTAAATGATGCCTCGCGCCCTATTGGAAGCTTTTTATTTTTGGGACCAACAGGCGTGGGCAAAACGCAATGTGCAAAAACTTTAGCGGAATTTTTATTTGATAATGCCAAATCGCTTGTGCGTATTGATATGAGCGAATATATGGAAAAGCATTCTGTGAGTAGGCTCGTAGGAGCGCCTCCGGGCTATGTGGGCTATGAGGAGGGAGGTGTGCTCACAGAAGCAATAAGGCGTAAGCCTTATAGTATCGTGCTTTTTGATGAAGTGGAAAAGGCACATCCTGATGTGTTTAATATTCTCTTGCAAGTGCTTGATGATGGGCGATTGACTGATAGCAAGGGTGTGAGTGTGGATTTTACCAACACAATTATTATTTTGACAAGCAATATTGCAAGTGATAAAATTATAGAAATTGATGATAAACAAGAGCGTCAAAAGGCTGTGAAAGAGGCACTTAAAATGTATTTTAAGCCAGAATTTTTAAATCGCCTTGATGATGTGGTCATCTTTAATCCACTCGGACTTACTGATATTACAAAAATTGTGGATATTATGTTTGAATCTCTAGCAAAAAGGGCGCAAGAAAGAGGCATTAGCATTACACTAAGTAGCCAAGCACGGGAGCATATAGCACAAGTGGGTTTTGATAGCATATATGGTGCGCGTCCGCTCAAAAGGGCATTATACGAAGAGGTTGAAGATAGGTTAGCAGATTTAATTTTGCGTGATGAAATTAAAGAGGGGGATAGGGTGAATTTTGTGCTTGAAAATGGTGAAATTTGCACAGATATACAAAAAGGATAGAATCTTAGAGAACTAAGAGTGAAAGTGCTTCACTCTTGTATGGTAGATTCTAAAGCTATTTGACTTTTTCAAGATATTCGCCTGTTTCGGTATTAACCTTAATCTTTTCGCCCTCTAATATATGAAAAGGCACTTGCACAACTGCACCTGTTTCAAGTGTAGCAGGCTTTTTGCCGCCGCTGCTTGTATCACCCTTGAAATTTGGCGCAGTCTCTGTAATGGTGAGCTCTACAACAAGGGGCACATCAACAGAAATCGCCTTTTCATTATGAAAGAGAATCTGGACATTGAGTCCATCAATAATCCATTTTGCTGCATCGCCTACTTGCTCATCGCTCAAAGCAATTTGTTCATAAGTGGTTGTATCCATAAATTGAAATGCACCACCATCGTGGTAGAGGAATTGCATTGTTTTTTCTTGTAAATTGGGCTCTTCACATTTATCGCCTGCGTGAAAAGTTTTTTCAATGACTTTACCATCAAGAAATGATTTAATTTTTGCTCGCACAAACGCTGCACCTTTGCCGGGTTTTACATGTTGATATTCGGTGATTCTATATGGAATCCCATCAATTTCAATTTTCAATCCTTTTTTGAGTTCGCTCATTCCAATCGCCATAAACGCTCCTTAAATAATATAGGGAATTTCAAGGCTTTATTATACCATAAACTCCTCTCTTTAAGCACTAGCTATGGCATAAATATTTATATTCTCTCAAAGAATCTATCGCAACCAAGTCTTATAATTTCTTTATATCCACGTGCGCTCAAAAATTCATAAATACCAGAATCTTGTGGATAATTATCTTCTATGCCGATGAGATGAATGTGGTATTTTGAAAAATCAATAGATTCTAAAATGCTCATTTCTCCACCCTCTACATCAATAGAGAGATAATCAATTTCTTTAATATCTTTATGGTTTGCCATTATGCTATCAAATTTCATACCTTGTATTTTGATGATTTTTTTGCTCCCACCAAATTCCGCTATTTCACGTTCTATGCGTTCCAAATGCTCTTTGTTGTATTCGCTCATTATGCCGCTTAGCATTTGAGGTCCTTGTATTTGTAAAAATTCTATCTCTTCATCTTTATCGCAAAGAGCTACATTGTATTTCGTGCTTGTGGGGCTTTGGCGATTTTGCAAAAGCTTTGGGAAGACATTGCTATCAGCTTCAATGAGAATACCACTCCAATTTTGATAGTGTGGAGTATCTTTGGGGAGATTGCTTAACATTTCTAACATATAAGTATTACTTAGGGTAATACCATCGTTTGCGCCAATATCAATGAAAAAATATGATGATTTTTTGGGTTTGCTTGTGTAGTAGTTATAAACAAATAAATCCTGCATATATTGAGAAAAGGAGAAACCTACAATACCTACTTCTTTATAAAAGGCAAACGGATTTTTCCTGATTATCTTTGCCCCCCCCCCTGTATAACTTTTTTGCTAAACTTAATTTCAAACGTTGTAGTTTTGCATTTATAAAACCTATCATCTGCGCCTCCTTCGTATCATTAAATTTTTCCAGCAGAGCCAAGAATGCCCATTCTTTCTACCATTACTCTTTTCATTGCTTCCATTGCAGGCGCAAAGAACTTGCGCAAATCAAATTGAGTAGGGTCTTCTTTGGCTATGCGGCGCACCTCTGCCATAAAAGCTATACGCAAATCTGTGTCAATATTAACTTTATTGATGCCACCTTTGACCGCTTCTTGCAAAAATGCAAATGGCACACCCTTGCTCCCTTTTAAATCCCCGCCTGTGGCTAAAAATGCTTCACGCACATAATCAGGTATAGCACTTGCGCCGTGCAAAACAAGAGGGATATTCGTTCTGCGTTTGACTTCTTGGAGTCTTGCAAAATCAAGCTTTGGCTCACCTTTAAATTTAAATGCGCCGTGGCTTGTGCCAATAGCTGGAGCAAGATAATCTACTTGAGTTTGTTTCACAAATTCTTCTGCTTCATCAGGATTGATAAGCACTGCATCTTTTTCATCAACAGAAATATTATCCTCAATACCCATAAGTCTGCCGAGCTCTGCCTCTACGCTCACACCTTTGCTATGAGCGTATTGCACAACTTCTTTTGTGGTTGCAAGATTCTCTTTAAAAGAGTGATGGGAAGCATCAATCATTACAGAGGTAAATCCAGCCTCAACTGCCCTTTGGCAAGATTCTAAACTTGTGCCGTGGTCAAGATTGAGTGCCACAGGAATATGAGGATAGCGATTTGATAGAATCTTAACCATTCCAACAGCCATATCAATGCCCATATATTTAATTGCACCCTCACTTGCTTGCACGATAATGGGCGATTTTGCTTCATTTGCTGCAAGAAAAATAGCATTGAGCATTTCAAAATTGACAAAATTAAATGCACCTACTCCATAACCCTCTTTATGTGCTTTAAGTAATATTTCACTTCCTGAAACGAGCATAGCCCCTCCTTTCTTAATTTTAATAATTTATTTTGTAATTTTGATTTTAGCTTTAGCACGCAAAGCTTGAATCTTTTGCATCATACCGCCTTGAATACTTTGCATTTTGATACTATTTTCAATGATTTTTTTAGCATCTTTATAAGGAATGACTTTGGGCTCACTTTTGCGTTCAAGATAGATAATATGATAGCCAAATTGCGTAAGAACAGGCTCTTTTGTATAAGTGCCCGGTTTTAAATCAAAAGCAGCTTTAGAAAACATAGGATCCATACCTGCGCGTTTGAATACGCCCAAATCCCCACCATTTTTTTGTTGTTTTGAAGCAGGGTCAATAGATTTTGCATTTGCGAGCTCTATGAATTTGGCTTCTACTTTCGCTTTACCTGCCTTATCAAGTTCTTTAATAATCTCTTTTGCTTCAGATTCTGATTTTACAAGAATATGTCGCGCCTTGCCTTCTTGGTCAATAAACTCACCTTCATTTTCTTGGTAAATTTTACGAAGTTGAGCATCATTCATCGTTGGGACTTGCGTGCTGTTAGCTTGTTTTTTTGTCCATAAATCAATAAGGAGATTGTCTTTAATGCTATTAATGGCATCAGTGTATTCTTTAGAAGCGTCTAGCTTTTCTTGTTTGGCAGCTTTAAGAATGAGTTGCCTATTTACAAGCTCATTAATGAGCATTTCTTTTTCTTGGTCAGAGAGTTTATTATAGTTAAAGTTTGGGATAGTTTGTTTGAGAATCTCCATATCTTTGTCTGTAATGGCTACACCATCAACCGTTGCATAGGTTTTGGCTTGAAGAGATACGCACACAAGAGAGGCAAGTATCGTGGCAAGAAGTTGGCGTTTCATAGTATTGCTCCGAAATTAAGATTGTGCGATTGTATCAGATAAAGCTAAACATATTGTAAGCTAGTGTTTTGAATCATATTTAGGTTTAATAAGCCTTTATGAGGAAGTATTGAGTTTATGTGCAAGGCTATGTGCAAAATCAATGCACGAGCTAATGCTTGGAATAGGACTAATGTGAGCATTTATATCTTTTTCAAAGTGGGCAAAAGTGCTCCGTCCAATAGCCACTGCTACATAATGATAATCCCACCCAAAGTTTGCCACAAAACTCTCATATGCACTAGGTGCGCTGAAAATAAGCACACTTTTGGGTTTGGGCTTGAGGGAAAGGGGTAAAGTTTGAGGACGATTAATATAGGCTATTGCCTCTTGGAGAGGGATATGAGCATTTTTGAGGATAGAATCTAGCCCCGATACAATTTTTTGAGCGCGAAGATAAAGTGGTGTGTGCCCTTGCAAAAGAGGGATAATTTCTTTGGCAAACTCTTTTCCGTGAGCCTTTTTGCCAATAAAAGCAATAGAGGCATTTTGTTTTTGCAATAAAGCTGCGCTTGAAGGGCTAATAACAAAGCTCGGAATCTCTTTCCAGTGTGCAAGATTGGGATTGTATGAATTAGATTTGGGGGAGGCAGATTCTATGAGGGAGGATATAGCATAAGAAGAAGTAAAAATGAGTGCATCAATACCCTCTAGTGTATGTGTAATAGGGATAGATTCTATAACATTGCTTATGAGGCTTTTTACATTTTGGTGAGAGCGTGTCCCAACAAGCACAACTTCATAGGCAGTGTCTGTGCTATGGGTATCTTTGTTATTTAATTTAGAATCTGTCATACTGCCTCTATATACCTGTTTTTCGCAGAGTGTGCCAAAAATACAATCCTACACAGCCACTTAAAATGAGGATAATACCAAGTATAAGGCTAATGAGTGTAGCTAATATTTCAGGGAATAGCACAAAAATCACACCCAATACAATATAGAATCCACCCATAAATATAATACCCGTATTCGCATTTGAGTACACAATGCGTGAAAGTCTCCACGCGTGTATAAGCCACAATACACCCTTAAGGATAAGCCACAATGCAATAAAGAGTGGCACGAAATTTTGCGCAATTTCCTCGCCTCCAAAAAGTAAGATTAAGCCAAAAGCACACGAAACGCCACCATCAAGAAGCATCATTATATAGCGTGAAGTGAAGAAATAAAAAATGCCACCTATGCCACTCATAAGCATAATAAAACCAACAAAATAGGCAAGAAAAGCCATTGTATGAAGAGGATTGATAATACACACGATTCCTAAAACAAGTAAAGTCAAACTCAATGCAAACCACAAAATACGATTAAAACGCATATTCCGCCTTTGTTCTAAGATGGACTATCATTTGAAATGCTTAAAACTAAGCCAATGGCAAGGCAATTTGCAATAAGTGAGCTGCCACCATAGCTAAGAAATGGCACAGCTATACCTTTTACAGGCGTTATGCCTGAAATCCCAAAGGCATTGATAATAAATGAAAAACCAATGAGTAAGCCTATGCCTATGCAAAAAAGATAATACATTTTATTTTGCACACGATTAGCGATACGAAAGAGTCTCAATAAAATATAGCCAAATAAACATACAAGCGCAAAAAGTCCTACAAATCCTAATTCTTCGGCAATACCAGCGAGAATAATATCTGTATGCACATCACTTAAGAATCCAAGTTTGATGAAACCCTCACCTAGCCCAGAACCAAAAAAACCACCACTTGCCATAGCATTCGTGGCGTGATAGATTTGATAAGGCTCGGGTAAGCCACTTATGCGAAGATTTTCAGCCCAACCATAAGGCAAAAGTGCCAATACAGAATCTTGCGCACTTGCCCACCACGATTTGATACGCAAGATTCTATGTGGGCTTGTAATAATCGCGATAAATGTGGTGCTTATTGTGCCAAGAAATATTACACCAAGTAATCGCAAACTGCCACCTGCAAAAACAAGCATTACCCCAAGCGTGAGTGCAAGGAGCACAACTTGCCCTAAGTCATTTTGCAACACGGCAATAAGCACGACTGCTATGATAAATAGCACGAGATAGGGGATAAATATTTTGATTTCATCTTTGATAGACAGACGCACATTGCTGACAAATTTGCGTGAAAAGCTCCACGCAAGAAAATAGACAAAGCCAATTTTAAAGAGTTCAGAGGGTGCAATAGAAATAAAAGGTAGTCTAATCCAGCGCTTTGCTCCACCTGCAGAGCTTACAAAACTTTGAGGAAGAAAGTGCATACCCACCATAAGCACGATAGAAATAATAAAGATTGTTACGCCTATGTGCTTAAAATGCGCATTGCAATCAAGGCGTGAGAGCAACCACATTAGCCCTATTCCGATTAAAGCAGCGATAAATTGACGCAATAAAAAATGAAAAGGTTCATAATTATAAAGACTTGTGATGTATGTTGCTAATGAGTAGGACATTACCACACCGATACAAATAAGGAGTGTAACTGCATAAAAAAGCTTAGAATCTGCCATAAAACTTACTCTTATCAAAATAAAATTGGATTTTAACAAAACATTGTGAAAATGTAAAATTGAAGAAATTGCATATCATTATGGTATTTAAAGCTTACAAATACCAAAAGGGAATATATGGACAAATACCTATGAGTGTGCTACAATCACAGCTTTATTTTATACATTACATTAAAGATGCTTTAAGATTCTATAAATTTAAGGTAGGCAATGAAAGATCCCAATGCGCCACAAGAATATATACGTAATTTTTCTATTATTGCTCATATTGACCACGGCAAATCCACGCTTGCAGATAGGCTTATCCAGGAATGTGGGGCAGTGAGTGAGCGTGAAATGACTGCGCAAATTATGGATACGATGGATATTGAAAAAGAGCGGGGCATTACTATTAAAGCACAATCTGTTCGTTTGAAATATCCATATAAAGGGCAAACTTACACACTCAATTTGATTGACACACCCGGACACGTGGATTTTAGCTATGAGGTTTCGCGTTCGCTTAGCTCGTGTGAGGGCGTACTTCTTGTAGTAGATGCTAGTCAAGGCGTAGAGGCTCAAACCATAGCGAATGTGTATATCGCTATGGAGAATAATCTTGAAATTTTGCCTGTGATCAACAAAATTGATTTACCTGCAGCTGACCCATTGCGCGTGGCAGAAGATATAGAATCTACAATTGGGCTTGATTGCACAGATGTCCTCCAAGTGAGCGCTAAGAGTGGTGAGGGCATCAAAAATCTTCTTGAACGCATTATAGAGTGTATTCCTGCTCCAAGTGGTGATGAAAATGCTCCCACAAAGGCACTTATTTATGATAGTTGGTTTGATAATTATTTGGGAGCATTAGCTTTGATACGGCTTGTAAATGGGGCTTTGCGTGTAGGGCAAGAAGTGCAAATAATGAGTAGTGGCAAGAAATATGAGGTGCTTGCGTTGTATTACCCTCACCCCGTGCAGAAGATTCCCGCACAAATCATTGGCTGTGGTGAGATAGGCATTATTTCTCTTGGATTGAAGTCTGTAACAGAAATGGCAGTGGGCGATACGATTACTGATTCTAAAAATCCCACAAGCACTCCTATTGAGGGATTTCGTCCTGCAAAACCATTTGTATTTGCCGGGATTTATCCTATTGAAACAGATAAATTTGAGGAATTGCGCGAAGCGCTCCATAAACTCAAACTCAATGATTCAGCCCTTAGCTTTGAGCCCGAGACAAGTGTAGCTTTGGGATTTGGATTTCGTGTGGGATTTTTAGGATTATTGCATATGGAAGTTGTTAAAGAACGATTAGAGAGGGAATTTTCGCTTAGTCTTATTGCTACTGCACCAACGGTGGTATATGAAGTCTATCTCACTGATGGCACAAAGGTGCTTGTGCAAAATCCGAGTGAGTTACCAGAAGTGCAAAAGATAGAATCTATTTATGAGCCTTATGTGAGGGCAAGTGTTATCACACCGAGCGAATATGTCGGCAATATTATTACATTACTTTCAAATCGGCGTGGAGTGCAAGAAAAAATGGAATACCTCAATCAATCACGCGTTATGCTGACATATGCGTTGCCGAGTAATGAAATTGTAATGGATTTTTATGATAAGCTTAAATCCTGCACAAAAGGCTATGCAAGCTTTGATTACGAGCCCATAGAGTATCGTCAAGGAGATTTGGTGCGACTTGACATACGTGTAGCAGGAGAGATAGTTGATGCACTTTCCATTATTGTAGATAAATCAAAAAGCTATGAAAAGGGTAGGGCACTCGTAGAAACTATGAAAGAAATTGTCCCTAGACAGCTTTTTGAAGTGGCTATTCAAGCGAGTGTAGGCAATAAAGTTATTGCGCGTGAAAATATAAAGTCTATGGGGAAAAATGTAACTGCAAAGTGTTATGGTGGTGATATAACGCGTAAGCGCAAGTTGCTAGAGAAACAAAAAGAGGGCAAGAAGCGTATGAAGGCTATTGGGAAGGTTGAGTTACCGCAAGAAGCATTTTTAGCTGTATTAAAGATTGATGGGTAACTAAAATTTATTCAAATTTGCTATAATGTGGATTTTGAAATTTGTATTTGGAGAAAGAATGAAAGGCATTATATTAGCAGGCGGAAGTGGAACAAGATTGTATCCTACAACTTTAATGCTCTCAAAGCAACTTTTGCCTATTTATGATAAGCCAATGATTTATTATCCGCTTTCTGTGCTAATGCTTGCACAGATTCGTGAGGCTTTAATTATCTCCACTCCCAAAGATACGCCTAGATTTCAAGAAATTTTTGGCAATGGGCATTTTTTAGGTATGGAGATTCAATATTGTGTGCAGCCTTCTCCTGATGGGTTAGCTCAAGGGTTGATTTTAGCAGAAAATTTTGTGGGCAATGAGAATCTTGCTTTAATTTTGGGTGATAATGTCTTTTATGGACAGGGATTCTCACCAATGCTTTTAGAAGCAAAAGAGGAAGCTAATAAAGGCATAGCGACAATATTTTCTTATCGTGTCAAAGACCCGCAGAGATTTGGTGTGGCAGAAATAGACGCCAATGGAGCAGTGCTAAGCTTAGAGGAAAAGCCTAGCAATCCCAAAAGCAATTTTGCAGTTACAGGATTATATTTTTATGACAATAAAGCCATAGAGATAGCAAAATCGCTCAAACCTAGCTCACGAGGAGAACTAGAAATCACAGATGTGAATATCGCCTATCTCAAAGCAGGTAAGCTTCGGAGTGAGGCTTTAGGAAGGGGCTTCGCGTGGCTTGATACCGGCACACACGATAGTCTTGTGGAAGCTGCGACTTTTGTGCAAACGATTGAATTGCGACAAGGCTATAAAATCGCTTGTTTGGAGGAAATTGCTTATCGCAATGGTTGGATAGATGAAAAACAACTGCTACAAAGGGCTGAAACTTTAAATAAAAGTGGTTATGGGCAGTATCTCCACCAACTTTTAGAGGAAAAATAATGAAAACTCTCCTTATTACAGGTGGAGCAGGGTTTATAGGGAGTAACTTTATTCTCTATTTTTTGCACAAATACCCGCAATATCATCTTATCAATGTGGATTCTTTAACCTATGCGGGTAATTTAGAGAATCTGCAAGGTGTAGAGAATGCGCCAAATTATGAGTTTAGACAAGGCGATATTTGCGATAAGGACTTCATTAAAGATATATTTGTGCGCTATGAGATTGAGGGCGTCATTCACTTCGCTGCGGAATCCCACGTGGATAATTCTATTGCCAATCCGAGTGCCTTTGTAGAAACCAATGTCAATGGCACTTTTAATCTGCTACATAATGCGTATTTAAGCTGGTTTGATGCTCCAATTCGTCCTAAGGCAAACAAAGAGCATTGTGTCTTTCATCATATCAGCACCGATGAGGTATTTGGCTCATTAGGCAAAAGTGGATATTTTAGCGAATCCACACCTTATGCACCAAATTCCCCTTATTCTGCCTCCAAAGCTTCAAGTGATATGCTAGTGAGAAGCTACCATCATACTTATGGCTTAAAAACTTTTATTACCAATTGTTCTAACAACTATGGACCTAAGCAGCACGATGAAAAGCTTATTCCTACGATTATTCGTAATGCTTTAAGGGGTAGTGAGATTCCTATTTATGGCGATGGGCAAAATATCCGCGATTGGCTTTATGTGGGAGATCATTGTGTGGGTATTGATAAAGTGTTTCATTCCTCTTATTTTGGGCAAAGTTTTAATATTGGCGGAAACAATGAGCAAAGTAACATAGAACTTGCCCATATTATTTGTGCAATCTTGGATAAAAAATGTCCCAAAGAGCGAAGTTATAAGGAGCAAATTGCATTTGTCCAAGATAGAGCAGGACACGATAGGCGTTACGCAATAGATTCTAGTAAAATGGTGCGTTTGTTTGGGTTTAAGCCAAGTGATTTTTATGCTAATCTTTCTCAAACAATAGATTTTTATATCTACAAATATACTTCAGTTCCTCTTGCGGGGGGGGGGGGTATATAGACTCTTAATTCTTACTTTTTTGCCTCTCTTATTACTTTTTATGCACTCCTTTATCTTACGAAAAAGGGAGTTTAGATGAAAATTAATCATTTTAATTCACACGAGAAAATTTTACGTTATACCGATAAGATTGATTATTTTATGAATGCACACAAAACACTTGTTGTTACTGAGCTGGACTTGACAAATAAATGTAATCACCGCTGTCCGGGTTGCTGTGGGCATAATGAAAATAATGCAGAGTTAAGCAAGGAGCAAATTGATGTGATTATTGCAGGATTAAAAAGCCTTGAGAACAAGGGCGTGATTCTCTCTGGTGGAGGTGAGCCAACTTTAAGCCCACATTTTCACTATGCGATAGAGGAGATTAAACGTGCGGGAATGAATATTGGGCTTAATTCTAATGGTGGATTGCTTGATGAGCAAAAGTGTCGTATGATTGCACAGAATTTGGAGTATTTTAGAATCTCTTTAGATGCGGGAAGTGTGCCAATGTATGAAAAAATACACGGAATGAAGCCTCATCATTTTGCCAAAACTCTGAAAAATATAGAGATGTTTGCAAGGATAAAAACCCAAATGGATTCTAAGACTAGCTTTGGGATAGGATTTTTAACTAGCCAAGAGACACAGGGCGATATGGAATCTTTTGTGCAAGTTATTAAAGAGATAAGCAAGAGGCAAAAGGGCATTGATTTTGTGCAGTTTCGCCCCTTTACCGGCGATACTTTTGATATTGCGCCAATCCTTGCAGAATTGCAAAGCAAATATGAGAGTGCAGATTTTAAAATCTTAGCGAGTTATCAAAAATACAATCAAATGCACGATGCAACAAATCGTGGTTATGCGCAGTGCCACGGAATGTTTTTTAGCACTTGTATTAGTGCGGATTTTAAAGTGTGGGCTTGTCTGCACTTCCGCCAAAGCCCCGCACATTTGCTTGGGGATTTAAGAGAGCAGAGTTTGGAGGAGATTTGGAGAGGAAGCAGGATAAGGGAAGTTTATGAGTGCATCGATTGTGCTACTTGCCCGATTTTATGTCGTAATGATAATTTTAATAAGACTTTGGATAAACTCCAGCTTGAAGTAATTAACAGCGAGTTTTTATAGAATCTTAAGCGAAGATTCTATACTTTTATGCCACGAAATTTAAATTTAAGGGGCAGGAGATGAGCATTGTTAAGTTTGTGCGAAAATTAAGGCAGAGTAAAATCCAGCATTTAAGGGTTTGGTATTATAGGCATATTTTATCTAATGTTAAGGTGCAAGGGCATTTTAAGATTCTCTCCCCAACTTTATTTCATCGTTTAGGCAATAATCAAAGTGATGGGCAAATTCATATTGATAACGAAGTGCATTTAGGATACTTTCCCTCACCTTATTTTTATACCTGCCATAATTATATTGATGTGCGGGGGGGGGGCATATAATTGTTAAAAAAGGAACATATATTAACAATAATTTTGCCCTTGCTGCCTTAAGACATAGAATTACCATAGGACAAAACTGCTTTATTGGGGTAAATTTTCAGGCTCTAAATGCAGATTTTCACGGCATTAGGAAAATTGAGAGAAATAATTATGACAAGATAAAAAGTGCAGATATTGATATAGGTGATGATTGTTTCATTGGTAATAATGTGATAATTCTAAAAGGTGTAAATCTGGGCAAGGGTTGTGTCGTTGCAGCAGGAAGTGTGGTAACACAATCTTTTGCAGCAGATTCTCTTATCGCAGGAAATCCTGCAAGGTTAGTGAGAAAAATTGAGCAATGATTCTTTAGTGTTTATTTGAATGCAAAG
This sequence comes from Helicobacter sp. MIT 21-1697, assembly GCF_026241255.1. Classification (NCBI taxonomy): domain Bacteria; kingdom Pseudomonadati; phylum Campylobacterota; class Epsilonproteobacteria; order Campylobacterales; family Helicobacteraceae; genus Helicobacter; species Helicobacter sp. MIT 21-1697. The sequence continues at coordinate 72,039 of NZ_JAPHNC010000007.1, forward strand.
ATTTGAGAAATAGCTTAATGGAGCAGGGTGGATTGTATTTTAAGGAAGAGAGAAGTTAAGTGTATAGAACTTTGCTTGTGTTAAATTACTTAATTCCTCTTTGCTTAATTGCACGCCAGCGGGGATTTCTTGTCCGCTTGTGCCATAGCAGTAATAACACGCTTGAAGTGGAGTTTGAGCGGAAAGAAAATTTTGTAAATTTTCAAAATTAAACTCGGGTAATTCTGGTAGTTTCACCCCCCCCCCCCCCCCGATTTCAAGCGGGGTGAAAGCACTAAAGGCTCTTTGTGTTTTTGGATTAATAAGCAATCCGCAATCCTTACTTAAAGCAAAATTTTGTACAAGATGTGCGATTGTAGCTCTTGAACATTTTGAGATAAAGCCATTTTCCATAGTCAAACATTCTTTTCCAAAAATACATTCTTTGAAAATCTTTTGAACAATTTTGTCCTTTAATCGTGCCATTTTTACATTTCCACAATCAACCCAAGTATCTTGTTGATGAACGAAGTGGTGGGAATAGTAGGGAATCTCCCATTCTTTAAGTGCAGATTCTAATCTCTGTATGCCTTTCATATTGACAATTCCATAGTTTGAAAGCCTTAGAGTGATTTTACCGCTTTCTTTTATAATGCGAAGCAAAGAATCCTTAGGCACAATCGTTGCATTTGTAGCAATAATTATGCGATGTATGCGTGGGTTTTGTGCAGTGTATTGTAAAATTTGCGTAGCATTTGGGTGTAAGAAAAATTCGCCTCCTTGAAATTGCAGAGTTTTTATTTGAGTGTGTTTAGTAAGCTCTGCGATGTCTTGACATATTTCCTCATAGGGATAAAAGGGTATTATCTTTGCCAAATAAGGCGAGAAATTCGCACAATGTTTGCATTTGAGACTACAATTTTGTCCGCTAATAACCACAATCCTCTCTATAAAATTCAAATATTTTCTTTTTAGAAATTTTGGGAGCAGTGGGTGCAAGGCTTTTGTTAATTTTTTCAGATTTTTCAATACATTTCTTGGCACACGATGGATTTCTTTTCTTATTTTGATGAAAAATGTTTTGAACGATTCCATTTTGTCTCCTCCTTACTCTATTGTAGTATTTCTTAGCTTTGTTAAAGTTTCGTTGATAAGCGTTGAGCTTGTGCTTTTGGTATATGGGAAATACACCACTCGCACCCCTACCTTATTAAACTTTTCCTCCATTACATTCCAGCTTGGAGTTTTAAACCAATCATCACCGACAAACAAAATATCAAAATGCAGTTTTTCCCACATTTTGTATTTATCAATATCTTCTTGGGCAATGGCTACATCAACATATTTGATATTGCGCACAATCTCTATACGCTCCTCAAAGGAAATTACTGACTTTTTGTTTTTGTAAGAGACCAATTCATCAGTGGTAACGCCCACGATGAGTTTATCGCACAAGCCCTTAGCATTTTTGAGCAAATTTAAATGTCCAATATGAAACAAATCATATACTCCACTTGTATAACCAACTAGCATTTATCCTCCTTGTCATAGAGATTGAAAAACTGCTCCAAGCACCATACAAGCCATTTTTGGTCGCCATTTAAGCTTTTTATACAATCTCTTTTAAATTCACTTCTTTTGGGTCCTGTCCAATTTTGAAGCCATTGTCCCATTGCGCGTGGCATTGGGATTTTATTTGGCAGTGCAATAGAGGGATATTTTTGTGCAAAAAGTTCTCTTAAGAGGTATTTTGGCTCTCCATTGCGAATTCTGCGTAAATCTGGTGATTGCGCCATTTTCATACACACATAAGGGTCAAGGTAATTTATCTTGCCACATTCAAAGGCGTGCATATAAGAAGTATAAGATTCTATATTCATTATATCTTTTAAAAATCCTAAGAAATCAATTTTATTATTCGCTAAACGATATGGTTCATACACTTCTTGCACACTTACAGCCTTGTGTAAAATCTTTTGTGGTTCAATAAAATTATATCTGTGCATAAATGCATCAAAATCCCAATCTTGTGATAGGAGTTTATCCATACCATAAAAGACATAATCTGCTCCATCGCCGATAATAATCCTCTCATAACCTAAAGATTTCGCATAGCACACAGCTTTAAGCAGCTGAACTTCTATGGAGTGGAAAGGCACTTGATTATGCTTTAAGAGCATAGGAGTAAGCTCTAAAAAATCTTCCCACATAATTTCTAAAATATGATGTTCTAAATCATAAAATTGACAATATTTTTTTGCAAGGTGTGTTTCATCAATTGCATTGGGTGCAATACATTTAAAGGTAATGCAAGGTGTCTTAGGAGGGAGATAAGAGGCCAAAATCGCAGAATCTATCCCACTAGAGAGCAAAAGCGCGGTTTTATTGGGGATAAAATACTCCTCAATTTTGCTTTGTAAGATTCTATCAATATCTGCGACATTTTGCACACTTAGCAATTCATTTTCAGGTTTTGGTTTAAAAACTTTGTGGCTTAAACCTTTAAAGAAATTCATATTTTCATCTTTGATAAAACGAAAAGCGAGGTAATGACTCGCGCAATAATCTTTATCCACTTTGTTTTGATTGTTGCATCCTTTTTGATGTTGGTTCATATCACTCCTTTAAAGTTATTGTATTTGCAAAGATGTTTTTAGTTCATAAAAGTG